>JADGRT010000201.1 GCA_017880715.1 Verrucomicrobiia bacterium
TCAATTTGTTCATTTGTGCTTTCTCCAACGTGGTTAGTTAACGCAACGGGGCAGCACCGCACAACCGTGCGCCTGCTCTATTGCTTTCGGGCACTCTCAAGCAGATGCAATGCCAAACCCCGAAACCGCACTATCACGGGGAATCCTCAGGCGCCGTGCGCAGATTCTTCCCAATCCGCCCTCGCCGTGCGCAATATTTGCGCACGTTTCTTGGTTGTCGAGGAGGAATGTGAAACGGCTGAGGAAATACATGACCTGTTCCTCTGTGCGATCCCTCTGCGCGTTACCGGATCACCACCAGTTCATGGTCGAGGATGGACTTTACTTCAAAGCGAATCCGGCCGGCGGTGGTTTTGGCGGTGACGTCTTTGCCCGCGACGCGAAGGCTCACCCGTTTTCCCCGCACGCCAGGGGGTAGCTTCACGCTGACCTGCAATGGGCCGACGGGAATGAATTCATGCACGGGCTGACGCCAGGTTCCGGCACTGGTCAGGTTGACCAGATGCAAGATCAACCGGTCCGACTGGCGATAGAGATGGCAGTCAATCAAGCCGGGGCCTTCGACAACCAGCGGGCCCTTATCCTTCGCTGCCCAGTGAACCAGATTCGCCAGCAGGTCGCCATGGTCGGGAAGATTATCCCGACCGAAGCGGCGATCGAGATCGGCGGGCATAAAAACGATGTGTCCACCGCCACGGGCGGAATTCAGAATCAGTCCGGGAATGTCGGTCTTCGGCTCGCGCATCCAAGCGGTCTCGGGCGGGTAAATCGGAAACGCGGGGATAAAAGTCATGAGCACCTGCGCGTTCGCCTCGACGCGGATCGGTTCCAGGATGCCCCCAAAGGGAAGGATGTCCGTTTCCTCAAAGCCGCGCAAAACCTCGTGCCGCTGGCCGGCCACTGCCGGTTCGGTGCCGATGTGCGGGCCATCAACGAGGGCGCGCCGTTCGGGGCTCAGACGCAGGTAGGTGTGGGCGGTGTCGTTCGCCGCTTTTTTCCGCCTGGCTTCATCACTCGCGCGGCGCGGGTCAGCGACCTGCGCTCCGAATAAATCGGCTAAGGCGAAGTCCGGCCGTGGATCCCCCCATTCATCGAACCGGCTGCTTTCGCCGGTGGCCAGCAAACTGCCGCCATGCTCGACAAAGCGCCGTACGCTGGCGACCTGCGCGTCCGACATGGCGCCGAAATTCGGCAGCACCAGCACGGAGAACTGCGATCCATCGCGATCGATATGATCGGCCTGCACCGGCAGATAGGGAATCCGCGCGCGCAGGAGGGCCTGGGTCGCGCCGCGCCAGGGAAGTTCCACCAGCACGTCGGCATCGTCGCGTCCGAAAAAATCGTTGTTCTGCTGGGACCACACGACCCCCACGCTGGCGATGGGTTTTCGGTTTACCAGGAACTCCTCATTGGCCTGGTGCCAGCGATAGACAGCTTCGGCCGTGCGATACATCCGGCGGTCTTCATGGTATGCCCCCACGTGGTGCCACCAGGGCTGCAAGCCACCGGCGATGCCGTCGAGCATCCACATCCGCGCTTCCGGCGCCGGTTTGGTGGCGAGCCGAAACGTCGGCCGGCCGGCCTGATACATCGCCATGCTTTCCGGGATGAGCTTCTCCCAGCCCAGGAGGCCGTGGATGAGCTTGCCGGCCTCGCCGTTGTGCTGGAAACCACTGGCGTCGCTGCGCGACTGGTGGTCGAGCATGATGATGTCAGCGCGCTGGCAGATTCCTTGGTAGTCACGGAAACTCTGGCATTGGCCGCTGATGGAACCGCTGTTCATGCCCGCCCAAATGCAATCGGCGCCCCCGGCTGCCTTGGTGATGCGGTTGTTGAGATCCCAAATTTCGAGGCGGCGGTCATAGTTCCAGCGAATCCACTGGCGGTAGGTTGGATCATTCCAGTTCTTCGCGCGCGGAATCTCCTGGCCGGTTCGTTCGCGGAATTTTTTGCGGCAATTGTCGCAAAAGCAAATGGTGCCGCGGCCGAGTCCGCTCCAACTGTTGTCCGTGAATCCCTCCGGACGATATAGCTCGATGATCTC
The DNA here is from genome assembly GCA_017880715.1 of Verrucomicrobiia bacterium. GTDB lineage: Bacteria > Verrucomicrobiota > Verrucomicrobiia > Limisphaerales > UBA1319 > JADGRT01. The sequence goes on from JADGRT010000201.1 coordinate 2,045, forward strand.
GCGCAGGATGGCCGGGATATGTTCATCGTAATAGGGGCTGTTAACGCAGGTGATGAACAGGTCACCCGCCTTGTAGGGCCGGCCCGCGGCATCGATGGCAAACCAATCCGGGTGGGCGCGATAAAACTCCTCGTGGGCGCGATTCGAGTCCATCCGGGCAAAGACCACCACGCCGTCCTCATGCGCGGCCCGGCAGAGCTCGCCGAACAAGTCTCTCCCGCCGAGGTGCTGGGCCGGGCGGTGCAAGGGCACACGACTGGGATAATAAGCCACGATGCCACCCGCATTGACCACGATGCCCTGCGTAAGCGTGCGTTTCCAATGTTGACGCCACCAGGCGATATCATAGCGCGTGGGATCGATCTCCGTAATGTTAGTCTGCCCCCAGCGGAGCGTGCGGCGATACCAGGGGAGGGTTCCGGATGCGGGCGCGGAGGCGTCCTTCGCGGCGAGCCAGGAGGGTTCGGCCATGGCCAGCGCGGTGGTGGCCAGCGCCGTCTTTTTCAGAAAATCACGGCGGCTTTCAAATGCGAGAATGTCTTTCATGGAGTTGCTGGTTTAGAATTGGGATCATTGATGCGCCAGGGCATTCTATTGGGGCGGGGAAAGCTTGTCCAATGCCGCTAGGATTTGAGCTATAGGTGCCGGACGGAGGCCGTGTTTTTGTCCCGAAGGGACGAACGAGAATAGCCCAGCGTTTCAACGCTGGGTGCGGACAGATCGACGGTTGAGTCCCGCAGGGACGGCTGCGGATGTGGTTCTCAGCCGTCCCTTCGGGACTTGGCACACCCAGGCCACAGTCCCAGCGTTGAAACGCTGGGCTATTCTCAGGCATTCCTCCGGGATGACTACCATGAATTCCTAGTGGCATTGGACGTGCCGTCCCCTGGCATCGGCGGAAGAGTGACCTGTCATAAACGCATCTTACTTCAACCACGATTGCTCCCGGTCCTTCGCGGCGAGGTCAACTCCGTCCCCGCGCAAGGCGGCTTGAAGTTCAGCCACCTTCAATTCACGCGGCCGTCGGTTGCTGGCCGCCGACAGGGCTGCGGCCAGTCCAGCCGCATGGCCGGTGGCCATGCAGTTGCCCATGCTTTTGCCGGCCGCCGCCCCCGCGTGGGTGGCTGAAAGGCAGCGCCCGGCCGTCAGCAAACCGTCGAGTTTCTCCGGCAATAGGGCGCGATAGGGGACATCGTGGATTTGCATTTTGACGTATTTGCCATCCTTTTGACCGCCCAAATCGAGGAATCCGCTTCGCCAGGCAATGGCGTCCTCGAACGTGCGACCCGTCATGGCGTCCTCTTCGGTGATCACATAAACACCCTTGACGCGGCGGCTTTCGCGCACGCTGACCTGCGGCCCCGCGCCACTCCATTCGATCGGCTGCAGCGCCGGGTTGTCCGATGCGCGCAGGGCTTGAACCATCTGGAGCGCCTGGCGACGACTGAAGCACTCGGCCTGGGTCCGCTGCTCCACATCCGTCGGATCCATCCGGCCGAGGTCAGCCGTGCCCGCATGATTGATCCACCAACTGACGCTGTGGGCCAATTGCTTCACCTCGATGAATCCCGAGGGGATCAGGGGATGCTGGCCGCGGGCTTGATGCAGGGCCTTTTCGATGTCGGCCGGCCGCACCTTGGTCTGGTCGATGTTCGTCACGGTCAAACCCAGCGTCATGGGCATCAACGTGCTCGCCTCGATCATGGTTTCAGCGCCGGCGTAGAAGGCCACGTCGGCGTCACCCGTGCAGTCCACCACGGCTTTGGCGCGAAGGGTCATCAAGCCCTTCTTGGTGGCGACGATGACACCGACCACTCGGTTGTTTTCCACCAGGGTGTCCGCCGCCCGCAGATGGACCAGGTAGCGGCAGCCGACTTGGTCGAGGGCATCGAGGACGGCGACCTTCAAATACTCCACGTTGCACCAGATTTCATGCTGGCCCAGCCGGATGGCCTGATCGCCATAGGCCTTTAACTTTTGGATCAATAACTCGTGAACCTGGGAGCGCGGTTTGCCCCCGGGACGCATTTGGTTCATCTGCATGCCCATGGACCAGGCGGCCACTCCACCGAAGAACGAATGATTTTCGATCAGAAGCGTCTTCGCACCTTGGCGGGCCGCGCCCAGGGCGGCGCCGATCCCGGCCGGACCACCGCCGACTATAAGCACGTCCGCCTCGGCGAGCAGGGGACGCCGATGATCAGGTGAGGATGGTATCGCGCTGGGTTCAGATGCCAGCGATGCACTGGCAGCCAGGGCGGCGCCTCCGGCAGCCATCGTACCGGCGGCTGACAGAAATTCGCGGCGGGTGTTTTTTCCGTTCATTTTCCGTTCAATGCCATGAGTTGATTGCGGCCGAAGCCCATGCTCATCCGGGCGCGGACTTCGTCGGTTCGGATAATCGTGACAATGAAACTGGATAACAACAAGCCCGCTTTTATCCTAGCAGCCCGTTAATAAAGTAGGAGACGACGTGAGGAGTCTCTAAATAGAACTTCTTTTCCGAAGAAATTTGAGTCTCGTTACCTCGCCTCCTACACAAGGCAGATTTCTAAACGCGCTACTAGGGAGATGCAATACGGTATAGACGCATCGAATGGTTTTTCGATTCCTCATCGCGAAAGACGCTTATTCCGGCGGCGTTCGCCTGGTTCGTCTGGATATTACTCCAACCGGTGGCACCCGCCGAGTTCCTGGCTTGAAGAATGTAAGCCTGCCGCGGATTGCCGCTGATTTGGATAACAACAACGCCGTCATCCAGTTGCATCGAAGTGATCAGAACGGTCTCGGGCGGCATAACAGCGGGGCTTGTCCCGTTCCCGTTGGTCGCGGTGTTGGTGTTGGGTGCCATCGTCGAATGGGCGAGGTGTTGGACGGGGATACTCCTCCAGGCTCTCAATCCTTCCCAAGTGGTAAAAGGCGGCCGGAAGGTTGGATCCAGCGAGCCGTCAGGATTCAGGCGCGCGAGATGGTGACAGAAGATACCGTTGACCGTGTCAAAATAACCCCCAATGACAATGCGGCTGTCTGTCTGAATTGCGAGTCCCATGATCCGGCCGGCCGTCGAGTTGGTTGTTTCACACCGGAAGCTGCGGTCAATGGCCCCGTTCGTTTCCAGGCGAACCAGACCGTTGAAGTTTTCTTCGTTGATGGTTCCAATCATGCCAGCGACCAGGAGTTTGCCATCTTTTAGCAGCTTGAGCGTCAGGCAACTCCGCAGGTCGGCTTCGAACAGGCTCATGAAATTGAAGTTGGGGCGCCAATCCTTGTCGAAACGCATGAAACGTCCACGGGCCTTCATGCTGCCATTAACCACTTCGTCCCGGATGGCCAGGATGACGCCGCCGTCGGGCAACCGCACAGCGTAGCGACAGAGTTCCAGCGGCACTTCCTCGAAGAGAGCTTGGAACACCTTGGCGGCATCCACTGCCGATGGCGGTTCCGTCCAGCGTTCGAACGGCAAATCGGTGACGGGTGCTCGTCCCGGCAGGTCGGAGGCGGCTGCCCCCGCCTGGAATGGAGCCCGTCTGGCTGAAGGCGTGTCGCGGGTCCAATCGATCGGTTTGCGGGCCCAGAATCCCACGGGACCCAGGGTCAGAATCAATCCTGATGGCCGTGAGAACTCGGACGAAGGAGAGTTGGTATGCGTTGGGGTCATCAACTGGCCGGAGGAATCAAGCCGATAAACGGTCAGCGGGTGCGGCGCCCGCGGGCCCTCGATGGCGCCGCTCATTACGGCTACCGAACCGTCGCTCAACAGAGTCGCTGGAACAGTGCCGCCGGGGAGGAATGTCCTTTGTGGGACGTTGGGGCTTCCGCGCCAGGGTTCAAACGACTCGTCCACGCGTCCATCGGGCAGGAGCATGGCATAGCCCGGTCGGGGTTTTCCATCCACCGAGTTGAAGAGTCCGGTCATGAAGATCTTTCCATCCTCACGAACCTCAAGGTGGGCCATCATGGCGGCGGAATTGCCGGAGCGATCCACTTCGCAGTAGAAGCCGCGATC
>JADGRT010000202.1 GCA_017880715.1 Verrucomicrobiia bacterium
ACCCTGGCCGCGGAAATATTTCCGCGCGGAGCCTCGTGGCGTATTTTCAAAGGCTATACCGAGGCCACCACGCCTGACGCCACCGCCTGGCGCGCGATCGGTTTCGATGATTCGGCTTGGACGGAGGCAGTCACGCCCGTTTTCTACGCGGTCGATGAAACACCCCCTGCGATGGCGGCGACGATCCCTCCCGACCGCGCCCTGGTGCGCCAATTAAACACCGTTGAAATCCACTTCAATGAACCCGTGGCCGGGGTGGAGGCCGGCGATTTGTTGATCAATGGCCAACCCGCAACCAACGTCACCGTCTTCGATCCGCAAGTTTACGTGTTCGAGTTTCCCCAGCCGCCCACCGGGCGGGTGGCGGTTGCCTGGAGCCCGAATCATGGCATTCATGACCTGGCGGCGACGCCCCATGATTTTGCGGGTGGGAGCTGGTATTACGATCTGAATCCCCAAGCCCCGATGGCGAACCTGATCATTTCCGAGTTCATGGCCTATAACGACCAGACGCTGCATGACGAGGACGGAGATCATCCGGACTGGATCGAGATCTACAATGCCGACCAGAGCACGATTGATCTGGGTGGATGGTCCCTGACGGATCAGACCAACAGCCTGACTCGCTGGCTTTTCCCCCGGGTGTCTTTGCCGGCGAACAGCTATCTGGTGGTGTTTGCCTCCGAGAAAAACCGCACCAATGTCCTGGCGCGGCTGCACACCAATTTTAAACTGGCTAAAGACGGCGGTTATCTGGCCTTGGTAGATCCTCTGACTAATGTGGTTTCGGAGTTTACGGCTTATCCGCCGCAGTTCAAAGAGGTGTCGTATGGCCGTGAGCGCAGCAATCCCAATCTGGTGGGCTATTTCCTGGCACCGACACCCGGAATGCCCAACTCCACCGGTGGTCCGGGATTCTCGCCCGGTGTTCAGTTCTCCCGCGAGGGAAGCACCTTTTACAACGCCTTTTCCCTGGAGCTGAGCACGGCCTCGACCAACGCCCTCATTCGTTACACCCTCAACGGCACCGGGCCGACCAACACCTCTCCGATCTATACCAACCCGATTCCCATCACCACCACCACGCAGGTGCGGGCTCAGGCCTATGCCCCGGACCTTTTGCCTGGTCCGATGCATAGTGAAGCCTACCTGCAACTGAATTCCTCGGTGGTCAATTTTAGTTCGGATCTGCCGCTCATCGTCCTCCATAATTTTAGCGCCGGCAGCGTGCCGGCCAGCGCGCTCCAATTCGCGCAAATGGAACTCTTCGAACCCAAAGCCGGCAGGAGCTCGCTGACCAATGCCCCCGATCTGAGCACGCGCATGGGATTCAAGCTCCGCGGCTCCAGCACTCAGGGCTATGCCAAGGGCAGCTTCGCCGTGGAGATTTGGGATGAGTATAATGACGATAAAAACGTGTCGCTCTTGGGAATGCCCGCCGACTCGGACTGGGTCCTGTATGCCCCCAATAATTTTGAACCGGTCCTGATCCACAACCCCTTCATCCATGAATTGAGCCGGCAGATCGGCCGCTATTCCCCCCGAACCCGCTTCGTGGAAGTCTATTTGAATACCGCCGGTGGCGCGATTTCTTCGGCCAATTACCACGGCATTTATGTCCTGCTCGAAAAGATCAAACCCGGACCCAAACGGGTGGATATTGACAAACTCGAACCGGAACATATCGCTCCGCCCCAGGTGACCGGCGGATACTTGCTCAAGGTGGACCGGCCCGATCCCGGTGATTCCGGATTCTCCGCGGGAGGATTAAGCATCCTTTATGTGGATCCCAAAGAACGCGATATGGAATTGCCCCAACGGGATCCCCAGGAAAAATACATCGCCAATTATCTTAACACGTTTTACACGGCGTTGAACGGACTCAATGCCACCAATCCCGTCAGCGGTTACGCCCCATATGTGGACGTAGATTCCTGGATCGACCATCATCTGCTCAACGTCGTGGCCTTTAATGTCGATGCCTTGCGGCTGAGCGCCTTTTTCTACAAACCGCGCAACGGCAAACTAACCATGGGACCGCTCTGGGATTTTGACCGCGCCATGGGATCTACTGATGGACGAGACGCCAATCCGCGCGTCTGGCGATCCCCAAGCGGGGATATGGGCACGGATTGGTTCAACGCCGCCTCAACTTTCTCCAATCCCTGGTACAGCAAAATGTTCCGGGATCCGGATTTTTGGCAGAAGTGGATCGACCAGTATCAGGCCCTGCGCCAAGGCCGATTCGCCCTGACCAATATTAACGCCCTCATCGATTCGCTGGCGAATCAAGTGCGGCAGGCCCAGCCACGGGAACAAACCCGCTGGGGGGTCACGCCGCGGGGTGGCAGTTACCAGGCCGAAGTGAACCTCATGAAAACCTGGTTTGCCAACCGGCTTAGTTTCATGGATACGCAGTTTGTGAACGCTCCCCACCTGGCCCAAAATGGCGGCCCGATTTCCCCGGGCTTTTCCCTAACCCTTTCCGGAGCCCCGAGCGCCTCCATTTATTACACCTTGGACGGGACCGATCCCCGGGCGTCCGGTGGCGGGCTATCCCCTCAAGCCCGGTTGTATGAAGGCCCGGTTGTTTTGACGGAGAACGCCCGCGTGGTTGCCCGCGACCGCGACCTTACCCACTACAACCTGACCGGGCCCAATAATCCGCCCTTATCCAGTCCTTGGTCGGCGCCCGTGGCCGCCACTTTCGTGGCCCAAACACCCAGCCTGGTTATCACTGAAATCATGTACCATCCCGCCGGGACGGGCGCCGACACGGGCGACGCCGAGGACTTTGAATATGTTGAACTTAAGAACATCGGCGCCAATGCCCTGGATTTGACCGGCCTGCGCTTGAGTGGTGGCATCCAATTCGATTTCACCACCGGCAGCATTCCCCGCTTGGCGCCAGGCCAGTATGGGTTGGTAGTCAAGAACCGGGCGGCCTTCCTTTCCCGTTACCCCACGGCGACCAACCTCGTGGGCGAGTATGTGGGTAGTTTGGACAACGCCGGCGATCCACTCGTGCTCACCGGCGCCTTGCAGGAGCCCATCCTCGATTTCCATTATGACCCGGCCTGGTATCCGATGACCGACGGCCTGGGTTTCTCCCTGGTGATTGCGAATGAAAACGCGCCCTTGATCTCCTGGACAAACCCAGTCAGTTGGCGCATTAGCAGCACCAGCCGCGGCTCTCCGGGACAACCGGATCCCCCGGCGCCGGTCCTCCCGCCTATTCGCATTAACGAAGCGCTAACCCGCCCCGAGCTCGGGCAATTCGACAGTATCGAACTGTACAATCCAACCGCCACCGCGGCGGATATCGGGGGTTGGTTTTTGTCCGATGATTTCAACCGCCCGTGCAAGTTCCGCATCCCCGACCACACCTTGATTCCGGGCGGCGGCTTTCTCGTTTTCAGCGAACAGGATTTCAACTCCGGCTCCCCCGACAGCTTCGCCCTGAGTTCGGGCGGGGACCAAGCCTATCTGTTCTCGGGTGACGCTGCCACCAATCTCACTGGCTACGTGCACGGGTTCGCCTTTGGCGCGGCCGAACCAGGCGTTTCCTTCGGACGCTATCTCGACAGCCTCGATCGGGAGCATTTCGTCGCCCAGCTCCGGCCAACCTTAAATGCGACGAACGCCGGCCCCCGTATCGGGCCGGTGGTCATCAACGAGATCATGTACCAGCCACCACCCAGCGGCACTAACAACAATACCCGAGATGAATACCTGGAACTGCACAACCTCACCGCCGAGCCGGTGCCATTGTTCGATCCCTCCCTCCCCACCAATACCTGGCACATCCAAGGAGGAGTGGACTTCCATTTCCCCACCAATCTGACCTTGCCCCCGCATGACTACCTGCTGGTGGTTGGTTTCAATCCGCGGGACGATGCCGCCGCCCTGGCTTCGTTCCGCGCGCTTTATCAGTTGGATACCAACCTCCTCATCGTGGGCCCCTACGAGGGGAGCTTGAATAACGCCGGCGAACGCCTGCGACTCTTCAAACCCGATCCGTCCGCAGCTTCCGCGTCCCCCGCTCGGGATCCCGTGCCGGAGATATTGATTGACGAGGTGAATTATTCGAAATCGTCCCCCTGGCCCACTGAAGCGGACGGCACGGGAAGTTCCTTGCAGCGCCTGGTCAGCCGTTGCTTCGGCGATGACCCGCTTAATTGGCAGGCAGCCGCGGCCACCCCCGGTCAAGCGAACGCTGACGCCAGCGCTTTGGATACCGACGGCGACGGTTTGCCCAACGTTTGGGAATTGACTCATGGACTTCATCCTAACCGCGCCAGCGGTGACGATGGGGCCGCCGGTGATCCGGATGGCGACGGCATGACCAATTTGCAGGAATTTCTCAGCGGCACCGATCCACGTGATGGCACCAGTGTCTTGAAAGTATCGGGTATCAGCCGCGCCGATGAGGCCGTTACCCTTCGTTTCCACGCCCTAGCGGGCAAACCCTACAGTCTGCTTTATCAGGAGCCGATCCATACCGGGCTCTGGCGGTTGCTCCAGGAGGTGCCGGCCCAGCCGGTTGACACTAATCTCGAGGTCACGGACCCGGGCGCTGGGATCTCGGGCGCGCGCTTCTATCGCCTGCGGCAACCGTGAAGCTGACACTAGGCTACTGATTCCGCGCAGGCACATCGAAGAGGTGTGGAAAACCGCTGAGCCCGATTCGCCGGGTTAGCCGGCCTGCAAGAATCCCGGTTTTTGTAGGCCCGGTGCCCACACCGGGCGGCTTACTCTTTTTCCATGGGATCAGGATTCCTGAGGCTTATCGAAAAAACACCAGCCAGATAATCACCAGCATGGGGATCATAAAAGGCAGGGTATAGCGCCACACGTAGCCCAGAAACGAGGGTGTGTGCACCTTGTGGTGATCGGCAATGGCCTTCACCATGAAGTTGGGCCCGTTGCCAATGTAGGTGTTCGCCCCAAAAAACACCGCCCCAGCGCTCACCGCCACCAGGAAATTATTGAAGGCCGGATTGCCAATCAGGAACGCGATCTGGATTTCCTCGCGCGACACCACGCCGGCCGCCACGTGCGCGCCGTGGTATTGTTGCAGGGCCACGAAGGTTTGTCGGATCTGTTCGGCATGCGGCCCTACCAGGCCGGCCAGACCGCCGCCCCCGCTCTGCACCAACTGTTCAACCTGCTGAATAATATCCTGATCCAGATAGGCCCCAAAAATCGCGCTGAGAAAACTTAGATAGGTCGGCGCGTTATCCAGCACGCTGGAGAGCAGGCCGGTGCTCCAGAAGAAAAACGCCGGCGCGGGGTGCCCCATGGAGCCGGCGTTCGCTTCGAGCCAGTCCAAGGCCGGCATCATGGTGGCGAAAATGCCGAGGAACAAAATGGCCACTTCCGCGATGGGATGAAAATTAAAATCATTCGCCGCATGCACCTCCTTTCGCGTGGTGAGATAAGAACCCAGCGCCGCCAACCCCATCAAGCCCTCGCGCAGGAACGGCGGGTTTTGAATGAACACCGCCGCCAGAATCAACGCTAGAAATCCCACATTAGGCAATCCGTCAAAATGCCAATGGTCGGGCGGTTCGGCCAGCGCTTCGCGAACGGCCTTCGGCGCGCGCCGGTAATTGCGCCTATCCACGACGTAAAACATGGCCAGCAGAATCCCCACACCCAACGCCCAGATCGGCCAGCAATGCGCCGCCACCCACCAGAATGGAATCCCTTTCAGATAACCGAGAAACAAGGGGGGATCGCCGATGGGCGTGAGGCAACCGCCCACATTCGACACGATAAAAATAAAGAAAACGACGTGATGCCCCGTAACGCGGTATTTGTTCATCCGCAGCCAGGGGCGAATCAGCAGCATGGACGCGCCCGTGGTGCCCAGAAAGTTGGCAAGCACCGCTCCGATGAACAGAAAAACCACGTTGGCCATCGGTGTCGCCTCGCCCTTAACCCGGATATGAATGCCTCCCGACACCACAAACAGCGAGCCAATCAGCGCTATGAACTGGACATACTCGGTCGCCGTGTGCAGCACGCGTTCCGA
>JADGRT010000016.1 GCA_017880715.1 Verrucomicrobiia bacterium
GTAAACAGGGCCTCCAATGCTGCTTTACCGTTCAAAATCACCCACTCGAGGACGCGAAGAGCCACAATTGTTTCAGGAAAACGAGATTGTGCCGGATAGCAGTGCGAAGACGCAGAGAGTTGGGAAAGCCAGCACATCCACTCGCTTGGTGAATGCCAAGTCCAGCCGCCAGCAACCCTATCTGACTCGGCTTTGCGGCTTTGCGTCTCAGCGCCTTTGCGTTAACCTTCGAGTTTAGGTTTAATCCATCATCCGGTCGGCCAACTGCCCTTTGTTAAGGTATAGCGTGCGCGTGGCGCGATGCGAGGCGTGGGGATCGTGGGTGACCATGATGATGGTCTTGCCATGCTCATGATTCAACGCCTGCAGCAGCGCCAGGATTTCGTCACCTGACTTGCGGTCCAAATCGCCGGTGGGCTCGTCGCAAAGCAGCAGGGTGGGATCGGTGACGATCGCCCGGGCGATGCCAACCCGCTGCTGCTCGCCGCCCGACAACTGCCGGGGGTAATGTTTCGCGCGGTGCGCCAACCCCACTACTTCGAGCGCCGCCGCGACATGTCGTTTGCGTTCGGCGGCCGAAAGCGGCGTCAAGAGCAAGGGCAAATCGACGTTGCGCTCGGCCGTCAGCGTCGGCATGAGATTGTATAACTGGAAAACCAACCCGACATGGCGTGCCCGCCAACCAGCGAGCCGGCGATCGGAGAGATTATCGATGCGTTCTCCGGCTACCGTGATGGATCCAGCCGAGGGACGATCCAGGCCGCCCATTAAATGGAGCAAGGTGCTTTTGCCCGATCCGGAAGGCCCCATCAGCGCCAGGAAATCGCCCGCGGGCACTTCCAGGCTCAGCTCGTGCAACACATGGATATCTTCCGAACCGCGGTGGAAAACCTTATCCACCGCTTCGACCCGCACGATGGCATGGTTGTCGTCGCTCATCGTTTTTCCCCGGTCACGCGCGCGCCCTCTTTCAGTTCGGCCGGGCCGTCCAGGACCACCTGGTCGCCGACTGCCAATCCATCGGAGATGGTAACTTCATCGTTGCGTCGCGCCCCGACAGTCACAGAACGGCGCGTCGCGGAACGCTTTTGCACCAACCAGACAAAGTCGCGGCCATTTTCCTGGCGCAAGGCGGCTTTCGGGATTACCAGGCCAGGCTTTTGGGCCGGCGTTTCGGTTCCACCCTGGAAGGCCACCTTAACCCCCATGTCGGGCAGGATTTTTGGATCCAACTTTTCAAAACCGATGCGAACTTTGACCGTAGCCTTTTGTCGGTCGGCGGTGGGAATAATGGCGATGACCTTGGCGGGCATTTGCCAATCCGGATAAGCGTCCAGCGTAGCCTGAACGCGCTGCTCCGGTTCGACCCGGCCGATGTAGCTCTCGTTGACGTCCACTTCGATTTCGATCGATTCCATATCAACGACCGTGCCGATGCCGGTGCGGGTAAAGCTGCCGCCGGCGGACATGGGCGAGATCATTTCGCCGGGCTGCGCGTTTTTGGAAATGATGATCCCGGAGAAAGGCGCGCGAATGATGGTGTCGTCCAGTTGCTGCGACCAGAGATCAACCTGGCTTTGAGCCACGCCAATCTCTTGCTGCTGGCGGTCCAAGCGGGCCTTCAGGGAACTCACGTCGGACTGGGCGCGATCGAGGTCGGACTGAGAGGAAATCCGGTTGTTGGCCAATTCACTAATGCGGCGCTGTTCGCGCTGGGCTTGTTCGATCAGCACCTTCGTTTCATCCAGGGAAACCTTGGCGACCACGAGCTGGGCCTCAGCCAGTTTCAGACTGGCGGTTACATTGGAGGTGTCGAGCTTGGCAAGAATTGTCCCCTGCTGAACGCGCTGTCCTTCTTCGAACAGCACCTCGGTTACTTTGCCGGTGACTTTGGATGAAACCGTCGCCTGCCGGCGGGCGGTAACGTAGCCGGACGCATTGAGGACAGTTTGGCGGCCGGCGGAGGCTGGCTCTCGGACCGTCGCCGTTCGCACCACCACGGCTGAAGGCGCCAGGAATTTCCACGCCAGCCCCAGCGCAAGAACTGCCAGGCTGATTACGATCAGCCAACGACCGGCGTGGGAGTTGTTTGCCTGCGGCGCCGCCCGGTCAATGCGCAATGTTTCCAGCGTGTTTTTGTCGAGCCCCATACGTTTGCCAGGTAATAGTAAGCTTGCCGAGAACGACAAAGTCAAGCCGCCGAACCCCCTGCCTAAGGCCCACGCGCGAAGCCGAGGCACATCGCTGCCTATTCGGAGGGGCGAGCTCCGGGAGCCCCACTTCACTTTCCCCAACCCTATCAGGACCTCGTTTAACTTGGCCCTCCGAGAATGGTGCAACTACTTCCTCAACGCCCCACAAGAGCGTGCATCACCCTTCAGAACCAGGTCCACTTGCAGGCCGGAAGGTTGACGATTGCGGGCGGTAACACTGCCTTGGCAGGCTTCGACGCAGGTCTTCACAATGGCCAATCCCAAACCAGCCCCGCCGGTATCGCGGCTGCGCGAGGGCTCGCCCCGGAAGAACGGATCGAAGATTTGCTCCAAGGTTTCCGGGGGAACACCCGGCCCGGAATCGGCGACCGTCAGGGTGAGCTGGTCGCCGGTGGCGGCGGCCGAAATAACGACCGGTCCCGCCGCGCCCGCATACCCGAGCGCATTGCGAACCAGGTTGGCCAGCGCCCGGGCCAACAAATCCGGTTCCGCCAGCGCGTCAAGGGAATCGTCAACGAGCACCTGGATTTTCTGGCTGCCAGGCGCCTCGCGCTCGATGACGCGCCGGACGATGGCGGCGAGATTCACCGGTTCCAGTTTGATCGACTTCTGCTGCAAACCCGCCTTCGAGAAGGAGAGCAGTTCGTTGACGAGGCTGGACACCTGCTGCACTTCTTCGCGGACATCTTCCACATAAGCCTGCTGTTTGTCGTCCGCCCGCTGTTCCAGGATGCCCAGCGCCACTTGCAGACGCGCGATGGGCGCACAGAGTTCGTGGGCGATGTCGCCCAAAAAACGTTTCTGACCGGTCACGAATCCGGCCAGTCGCACCGCCATGCGATTGATGGCTTGGCCAAGCCGGCCCAACTCATCGCGGCGCCCCGCTGGCACCTGCGTGTCAAACCGGCCTTCGGCAATCGCTTCAGTGGCATGGGTCATTTGCGTGATGGAACGTGTGATGCCCCGGACCAACGGAAACCAAAAAAGCAGCGAGAACAGCAGACCGCCAAACCCGGCCACCAGCCACGGCGTCGCCTCAAAAAATAACCCGCCGCCACGAAGGGAAGACGACATCGTCAACAGGGTCACCGGTCCCAGCCGGCGCGGCTCGCGATCCGACGGCGGCAGCCACACGCCCATCCAATAGCGGCTGGGATGGATGGTATGCAGCATGAACTTAGGATGCGGTTCAACCGGGGCCGTAACTGGCGACCGATTGGGTCCCCGTCCCGGCGGCGGCCCTCGCCCCGGAAACAACCCTCTTCGTTCCGTAACTTTGGCCAGGATTTCAGCGGGCAGCTCGATGGTTTCGCCGGCGACTTGCCGGCCGTCGCTGGCGAACAGATAGAATTGAATCTGGTAGGCGTCACGGAAGCGTTTAAGCACATCGTTCCAGGCGGCGTTCGGCGTTGCGTTCAGTTCCGCATGGATGACCTCGCTGATGGCTTGGATGCGATCGCTGGCCTGGGTCATCAGGAAGGAACCCATGCCCGTGCGAAACTGGATTTGAAACACGACGTAGAACGCCGCGCCCAGCACCAGCAGGTTCAAGAAAAACCAGACCAGGATTTTGGCGTAAAGTGGAAAGCGCAGGTTCATAAACTCAGCCAGGTTCCAGGTCGGGATTGATCAACAGGTAGCCGGCGCTGCGAACCGTTTTGATGAAGCGCGGCACTTTGGGATCGTCTCCCAGCTTCTTCCTCAACGACGAGATATGCACGTCAATGGAACGGTCGTACACATCGTAGTTTCGCTGTGTAATCTCATCCAGAAGCTGCTCGCGTGACTTGACCCGGCCGCGTGCGCGGGCCAGGGATTCCAGCAAATCGAACTCCACCGGCGTCAGCACCAGCGGCTGGTCGCCCAGCACGGCCACCCGTGATCCCGGATTCACCCGCAGCGCGCCCACGACAATTTCCGGTTCGTCGCCGGCCTCGCCCAGCGCAGCCGCCCGGGCGGTCCGACGCGTAACCGCCCGCAGCCGAGCCAGGAGTTCCCGGGTGGAAAAAGTCTTGGGCAGGTAATCGTCAGCCCCGATTTCCAGGCCCACAATCCGGTCGGCTTCTTCGCCGCGCGCCGTGAGCATCAGCACCGGCACATCCGAAGTGCGCCGCAGTTGTTTCAACACCTCGAAACCATCCATGCCGGGCAGCATGACGTCCAGGATGATGGCTTGGAACGGCTCGTTCGCCGCCCGTTCCAAGCCTTCCGGTCCGGTGTGCGCGCTTTCCACTGCATAGCCCATCGGTTCCAAATAATCCTTGATGAGCCGGCACAGCTTGCGGTCGTCATCAATCACCAACAGGCGAATCTTGGCATAGGCTCCGGAAATCGGAGCGATTCTCTCGCTGGCGCTAGGTTTGGACGATGACATGCTTGGCTTCGTTTTCCCGCCCGTGGACGGGTTTGGTCTGCGGTCAAGATACCGCGATAAAATACGGGAAGCTGCAACTTTTACAATTCCTTTACAATTTTCCCGGCTGCTCCACACACAAGCTTTACATTGCCGGCGTCTGATGGGGTGTAGGCCAGACACCGGACGCCGATCAGACAAATAGCGACGGGCTGGCAAGAAAACAAAAACAATTAAATCAAAACATCATGAAAACCAAGATCTCTCTCATCGCTGGACTGGCCCTGGCCGTGTCGGCCATCACCCTTGCGGCCCAAACCCCGGCGCCTCAGCCGCCTCCGCCCTCCTCGACGCGCGGCCCGGCCTGGCGTTTGACTCCCGAGCAACAGGCTCAACGGCAAATTCAAGTCCAGACAACCCTTAACGACCTGCGCACCAAGCGGGACAGCGGTACCCTGACCGCGGATGAAAAAAACCGGCTGGACCGTATGGAACAAGCTGGCGGTTTGTGCGTCAACGGGGTTCCCCGAGGCGCCGGCCGCGGGCGGGGCGCCGGGTTTGGTCCGCACGACGGCACCGGTCCGCGTGCGCAGGACGGAACTTGCCCGCTGGTTAAGCAGCCCGCAGCCGTAACACCCGCGCCGGGCGCCGGGCGAGGCCCTGGTATCGGCATGGGCTCCCGTGGGGGGCGTGGACGCGGCCAAGGCGGCGGGTTTGGGCTGCGCGATGGAACCGGTCCCCGCAGCCAGGACGGCACCGGCCCGTTATTGAATACGCCGCCGGCAAAGTAAACGGCGCTCCACACACGCCAAAACGAGGAATGGTCTCCGAGCGGAGGCCATTCTTGGTTTGGATTATTTTTAACGCGGATGGGACCCAAACCGGTAAACATCGAACACTCAATCGGAGATTTGAAATCCCTTCAGCGAGAGGTGCTGCGGGATAAGGCCCCCAAGTCCAGCTATTATTAATGGTCGGGGCGGTGAGATTTGAACTCACGACCTTCTGAACCCCATTCAGACGCGCTACCAAGCTACGCTACGCCCCGACCAAAATCGCGCCGGCTGGCGCCGACACGCCGAGCATCCTAGAGCGTCAAATGATGAATTCAACCCTTTTTGGAGCATTTTTTCAGGCCAGAACCTTGAGAATCACCGCCGTAAAGTCGTCCAATTGAGGCTCGTTTTTTGCGAACTGGCGGGCGGCCTGATAAAGAGCCTCCACGATTTCCCGGGCCGGTTTCTCGCGGTTGGCTCGCGCCACTTCAATCACCCGTGCCTCGCCAAAAAAGTCATTTTCCGGCGACATGGCCTCTTCGACTCCGTCCGTGAGAAAGAGCGCCAAGTCGCCGGGGTTGAGCGTCAGCGGGGTTCCCGCCACATAATGCGCCTCGGGATTGATGCCCAGCGGAATGCCGGTGCGCTTCAATCGCGCCTTGATCTGGCCCGCGGCATCCAGCAGGTAACCGGCGGGGTGCCCCGCGCTGGCATAAGTCAACGTGTGGGCAGGCGGATCCAGCTTGGCTAAAAGCAGCGTCACGTACCGTTCCGCCCCGACATCCTCGGCCAGGATGCGATTGGCCCGATTCAGGATGTCGCCGACATCATCGCGGTTGCGCGCCAGGAGCCGCAAATACGCCCGGGTTTCGGCCATGAGGAGAGCGGGGCCAATGCCGTGTCCGGTCACGTCGCCCACGACCAAGCCCAGGCCGGTGCCAAACATGGGCAGGAAATCATAATAATCGCCGCCGGTGGCCTCGGCGGGATAGGAAGCGCCGGCCAATTCGAAACCGGGCAACTCCGGCGCGTTTTTGGGGAACAAGCGTCCCTGGATTTCCCGGGCGACTTGAAACTGCTGCTTGTTTTCGAGCAGTTCCAGCTCCGTGCGTTTGCGCTCCGTTACATCGCGAATGAACTCCACCAGCCAGCGTTTTTCCTGGAATTCCATTTCGCTGCAGGCAATCTCGATGGCGATCGTGGCGCCGTCCTTGCGTCGGCCGTTGGTTTCCCGCAGGGAACGCCGGCTTGGTTTGACATCGGTCGGGGCGGCCAGGCCGGTCGCGGGCGGCGGAGCAGGGGGATGCAGCAGCGTCAGCGGCTGGCCGATCACTTCCTCGGGTTTGTAGCCGAAGATCGTTTCCACGGCGGGATTGGCAAAATGGATTTGGCCCTGGACATCGCAGAACAGCACGGCATCGGTCGAGGTTTCCCACAGCAAGCGGTGGCGCAATTCACTGTCGCGCAGCGCCGTTTCGACGCGCCGGTGTTCGGCGCGCTCGGCGGCCTCGCGCAATTCCCGCGTCACGGCCGGTCCCAGCCGCGCCAGATTTCCCTTCATGAGATAATCGTGAGCGCCCGCTTTCATCGCCGCCACCGCGATGTCTTCGCCAATCCCGCCGGAAACAATGATGAACGGCAGATCCAGGGCGCTTTGCTGCAAAATTTCCATCGCCTCCGTCATGCTGAACTCGGGCAGGTGATAATCGCAAATGACCAGGTTCCAGGCGCCTTCGGCCAAGGCGGTGCGCAGTCCCAGCGCCGTCTCCACCCGCCGGTACTCCGGCTCGTATCCGCTCTGACGCAGCACATTGGCCACCATCAGGGCGTCGAACTCGGAATCCTCGATCAGCAATAATTTTAGCGCCGTTCGTACAGGCATAGCCATTTTGCGTTGCGATTCGCCATCATGTTTAAATAGGAAGCAGTTTTATACCACCTGTCTTCCTGGGGCCAGGAAATTCCCCGGGGTCAGAACTGCAGGACGAATTTGTTCATGCCTCCGGCCAGCGCCTGATGGCGCCATCCGGTTCCAGCCCCGCCGCAAAATCGTAAATATTCTGCTGGCAGCAAAAGGCGACGTCGGCCTGCAATTCCGGGCGGGCCAACAGTCGCCGCCCATTTCGCGAGACGGCCAGATTTTTTTCCAAGTCGCCGCCCTTTTGCCGATACAGCCAGCGAGCCATCCTGGCCGAATCCGCCACTTCTCCCTTTCCCCACACCGGCCAAACCAGATCGGCCAAAGCCCCGGCCGCCAGCACATCTTCGAGCGCCGCCTGGTCGAAGGTGCCGCTGCCGACCAGCCATAGTTGCGGCGGCCGCGTGTGCTGAAGCCAGCGCGCGATCGCCGGCAGGTTGAGAAAGCATCCCACCAGAACCGCCCGAGCTCCCGCGCAGGCCCGCAGGGCTCGGGTGCCGTTGGTGGTCGTGGTTACGATGGTTTTGCCCCGCACCCGCTCCGGAGTGTATTCGCGCGGGGAATTGCCCAGATGAAAATCCACGCCGCCGGTTTGCGACGCCTGGATGCGCACTCCATCCCGTTCACCCGCCAGCAGCACTTCCGGGTTTTGCCGCCAGCGGGCCAGCGCTTCGTCAATCTCCGTCACGGGAAAAATGGCCGCGGCGCCGTTGGCCAGCGCGGTGATCATGGACGAGGTCGCGCGCAGCACATCAAACACCACGCAGACGGCGGCGCTCAGATCACGATGGCGCAACGCGTCAAACTCGGCGGGCGCAAATAGCACTTCAAATTGGGTTGGCATGCATCCGGTGCGGTGTTGAATCGAGGCGACAGCTCTCCGGAGAAACCGCAGCTTGGAGCGGCGGCGTTCCGGGCGCCAGAATTGGCTGTCCGACCTGGATTTGAACCAGGACAGAGGCCTCCAAAGGGCCTAGTGCTACCATTACACCATCGGACAAACCACAGCTACTTTACTCATCCCTCTATGCCGATGCAAAGGGAATTTTGCGGGCGCAGACATGATGTTCGAATTCTTCGTCCTCGTCCTCGTCCTTCGTCCTTCGTCCTCGAAAAAGAAAAAATCGAGGACGAGGGACGAGGGACGAAGGACGAGGCGAAAGGGGACGAAGGCGCTCCGAAAAAAATGAGCTGCCACCCTTACAGGCATCGTCGCGCCGTGGCAATGTCCTTCAGAATCTGGGCCTGCAATGCCTCGCGGGTGGGGAAGCGCATTTCATCGCGCAACCGCGCGACAAATACTATCTCCATCTCGGCACCGTACAAATCGCCGCTGAAATCCAGGAGATGCGCCTCTACTTGCAAGCGGGGCTGCGGCCGATTCAAGGTGGGACGCAGCCCCAGGTTGAGCACGGCCGGGTGACATTGGTCGCGGATGCAGGCGCGGACCGCATACACGCCAGAGGGCGGGAGCGCCAAATGGGCGGCGTCCAGGTTGGCCGTGGGAAACCCCCATTGTCTTCCGATCCGATCCCCTTCGATGACGATCGCGCAGAGGGAATAGGGACGCCCCAGCATCTGCGTGGCCTCGGCAAACCGGCCCAGGGCGATGGCGTTGCGAATGCGGGTGCTGCTTACCGGCTGGCCTGCCCACTGAACCGGGGGCAATCCATGCACGACGAACTGGTTTTCCGCGCCCAGGCGTTGAAGCAGGCGGACATCGCCGCTGCGCTGATAGCCAAACACGAAATGGTCTCCCACGGACACGCTGGCTATTCCCCCTAACTCCCGCGTCAATCCTTGAATAAAGGCCTCGCCGGATTGCCGGCTGAACTCGCGATCGAAAGGCAGCACGAGGGTGGCAGCCACGCCCAATTCGGACAGAACCCGCATCTTTTTCGACGGCGGGTAGATCAGGCTGGGCGCGCGCGTCGGCGCCAGCACCATCTCCGGATGCCGGTCGAACGTGACCACGACCGATGTCCCTTCCCGTTTCCGGGCGTCCTCGAGGGTCTGCCCGATGATGCTTTGATGCCCGAGGTGAATGCCATCGAACACTCCCAAAGCCAAGCAGGCGGGCCGGCCGGCAGCGGCCAGTTCACGAGGGTGTTGGATGATTTTCATGGGCGATGCATCGACGAGACCGCGCTGGCCCAATCCGGCCGGTCCATAGATTCTACTGCGGCAAATCCCGGAAAAACATCTCTCAGGTTTTTAACCACGGATCACACGGATAAACACGGATAATGAGGGGCCACAAAGCCCGATTCGCCGGGTTAGGGAACCCGGCCTACAAGAACCCCGGTTTTTGTAGGCCCGGTGCCCACACCGGGCGGCTTCCTCATTTTCCATGGGATCTGGAGTTCCAAGGCCCATTTTGATCCGTGTAAATCCGTGTAATCCGTGGTCTAAATTTCAAATATCTTTGGTTAGGACTTTAGGCCTCGACCAGTTTCAAGAATGGAATGATCCGTTTCTCCAATTCCGCCCCGGATCCCGCCAGCAAGGCATCCAAGGGAATGGCCTCCGAGACGTTGAATTTACCCGAGGCAACCCGCCGCAACTCCGTCAAATGCGCGCCACAACCCAGCTTCTGGCCCAGCTCGTGGGCCAGGGAACGGACATAGGTGCCCTTGGTGCATGAAATCGCAAAATGCCCCAGCGGCTCCTGATAGGTGTCGAATTGAAAGCTGTAGATGTGGATCAGGCGCGGCTTGCGCTCGACCTCCAAACCCTGGCGGGCCAGTTTATAGAGTGGCACCCCGTTCTTTTTGACGGCCGAAACCATGGGCGGCGTTTGCAGCAAGTCACCTACCGTGGCGGCGGCCAGATCGTTAAGCTCCGCCAGCGTGGTAGGCGGCACCGGCAGCGAAGCCACCAACTCCCCGTCCGCATCGTAGCTGTCGGTGGTTTCACCCAGCTTGACCACTCCCTCATAGCTCTTGTCCTGGGACATCAGGCGTTCGCTGAGTTTGGTGGCGCGTCCCAGGATGATGATCAACAACCCGGTGGCGTTGGGATCCAGCGTGCCGCAATGCCCCACTTTCTTGATTTGAAAACGGCGGCGGATGGCATCGACCACGTCATGCGACGTCGGCCCCTTGGGCTTGTCGATCAGGAGGGCTCCATCCCATGATTCAAAAGATTGCATGGTTGCCATTACTTGGAGCGCAAGGCTTTTTTTATGGCCAACAAGACGCGTCGCTGCACGGAAAGAGGATTGCCCTCGATCCGCGCTCCCGCCGCCGCCTGGTGACCGCCGCCGTTGAATTGGAGGGCCACCTGGCCAACGTCCACGTCCTCGCTCTTGGACCGCAGACTGATGCGGATGACCTGCGGGGCCACTTCCTCGAACTGGCAGGCGACCACGACGGGCTCGATGGCGCGCACGTGATCGATGAGGCCTTCGCTGTCGCTGGCATTGGCGCCCGTGCGGGTGAAGTCGTTCGGCTTGAGCCAATAGTAGGCGATGCGGTCATCCGCCACCAGTTTGAAGTGATTGAGAATGTGCTGCATCAGGCGCACGCGGGACAGGGGATACGACTGATACACCTCGTGGCAGATGTTGGCGAGGTTGGCGCCGCGTTTGACCAGATCCCCGGCAATCACATAGGTGCTTGGCCGCGTCGAGGGATATTGAAACGAACCGGTGTCCGTCGATACGGCGGTGAACAAGCAATCGGCAATGGCTGGGGAGATGGGCCAATTGGCGGCGCGCAGCAGGCGATAGACCAGTTCGCCGGTGGAGGGCGAACGGGGGACCACCCAGTTAAGGTCGGCAAAGCGCGTGTTGCTGGGATGGTGATCGATATTAATGAAATGGGTTCGGTTAGCAATGTGAGGTTCGGTGGCGCCCAGCCGTTCCAGGCTGGCGACATCGAGCGCGATGACGCAATCGAAGGCCTGGTTGGGGCGGGGTGGCCGCACGCTATGTTGGGGATCCAGGAAAGCCAGTTTGCTGGGCATTTCGTCGGCGTTCCAGCAGGTCACGGTTTTGCCCTCGTTTTGCAGCGCCATCGTCAACCCCAGTTGCGAGCCCATGCCGTCACCATCCGGCCGGACGTGGTTTACCACGCAAAAGGTCTGGCATTGATCGATGATGGCGATAATACGATCCAGAATCTTGGGGCGGGGCTTCATGAAGTGGGCGGAGGTTTGTCCAACGCCTCCAAAATAGCCAGCACTCGATCACCGCGGACCAGCGAGTCATCCAGGACAAATTTCAATTGCGGCGTATAGCGCAGCACCACGGCCTGGCCGACGATGGTTTGCAGTCGTTTGTGCTCCTGGTTCAACCAGGCGATGCCGTCGCGTTTCTGCGTTTCGCTGCCCAGGATGCTGACGTACACGGTGGCGTCCTGGAGATCGTTGGCGACGGCCACGTCATTGACCGTGATCAGACCCATCTGGCTCACGGACGTTTCCCGCCGGAGCACTTCCCCGGCGGCGCGTCTCAACAACTCGCGCACTCGCTCATGACGACGAGGTTGCATGGTACTCCAATCGGTATTAAAGTTTCTGCGCCACCTTCTCGATGGTGAAAGACTCGATGATATCGCCGGGCTGGAAATCCTCGAAGCCATCAACGCGAATGCCGCATTCCATCCCCGCGCGCACCTCGCTGACCTCGTCCTGAAAGCGGCGCAAGGAGCCAATGGTTCCCTGAAAAATCGTGTCTTTGCGGCGAACCACCCGGCACCGGCCGCGGACCATGCGCCCGCTCTGCACCGCGCACCCCGCCACCTTGCTGCCCTTGGACAAGGCAAAAACCTGTTTGACTTCCACCATGCCGATCACCACTTCCTTGGAAATCGGCTCCAGCAGGCCGGCCATGGCGTCCTTCACCTCATCGATCAACTCGTAAATGATCGAGTACAACTTGATCTGCACGCCTTCGCGCCGCGCCGCCTCGGCCGAGCTGGAATCCACCCGCGTGTGGAAACCCAATATGATGGCCTTGGAAGCCGACGCCAGCAAGGCGTCGCTTTCGGTGATCGTGCCCACGGCGCTGTGAATAATTTCCAACTGCACCTTGTGCGATTCGATCTTTTTCAAGGCCTCGACGATGGCCTCGACGGAACCCTGAGTGTCGCCTTTCACGACCACGCGCATGTTCTTGACCGCGTCCGAAGAAAGGGTCTGGAACAAATTCTCCAGCGTGACCTTGGGCCGATTCTCGCCCTCGACCGCTCTGACTTCCTGAGCCCGCTGCTCGGCCATTTCGCGTGCGGATTTTTCGCTTTCGACCACGGAAAATTCCAAACCGGCCTCCGGCACGCCGCTGATGCCCAGCAATTTGACGGCCACCGAAGGGCCGGCTTCTTTCAAGCGATTACCCTCTTCATTGATCAGCGCGCGGGCCTTGCCAAAATACTGGCCGCACAAAACGATGTCGCCTACTCGCAGCGTTCCTTTGCGCACCAACACCGTCGCCGTGGGACCGCCCGGCTCCAGGCCGGATTCAACCACATTGCCTTTGGC
Source organism: Verrucomicrobiia bacterium (assembly GCA_017880715.1). Taxonomy (GTDB): domain Bacteria; phylum Verrucomicrobiota; class Verrucomicrobiia; order Limisphaerales; family UBA1319; genus JADGRT01. Next base: position 12,742 of record JADGRT010000016.1, read on the forward strand.
GCGACGACCGGGATTGGCCTTTAATTCCAACATGTCCGCTTGCAGCACCAATAATTCCAGGAGCTTGTCCACGCCCATCTTGGTGAGCGCCGAAACGTCCTGGAATATGGTATTGCCGCCCCATTCCTCGCAAACCAGGCCGTGCTCCTGCATCTGCTGGCGCACCTGCATGGCATTGGCTCTAGGGCTGTCGCACTTGTTGACCGCCACCATGATGGTCACCTTGGCCGCCTGGGCATGATGAATGGCCTCGACGGTTTGCGGCATAACCCCGTCATCGGCCGCCACGACCAAGATTACAATATCCGTGACGTTGGCGCCGCGGGCACGCATGGCGCTGAATGCCGCATGCCCCGGAGTGTCCAGAAAGGTGATCTGCTTCAGTTCCTGGGGCCGTTCCGGGTGCGGAATCGAAATCGTGTAGGCCCCGATATGCTGGGTAATGCCACCGGCTTCGCCCGCCGCCACATTCGACTTGCGAATGCAGTCCAACAGCGTGGTTTTGCCGTGATCGACATGCCCCATAATGGTGACTACGGGCGGACGGGGCTTCAAGTCCTCCGGTTTGTCGTCGGGGTCAACCTCGACTTTTTTAACGGGGGCGTGAACCTGACCGGCGCCTTTCTCCCGTTTTTCCACTTCAAAGCGGAAGCCATGTTTGGCGCACAGGCGCTGGGCCACCGTTTCGTCGATGCTTTGATTGACGTTGGCGAAAACGCCCAACTCCATCAGGTCGGCAATCAACTGGAACGGTTTGCGTTTCAAAACCTCGGCCAACTGCCGCACCACGATGGGCGGTTTCATCGTGATCAACACCCCGCCCTCAGGCATCACGAACCGGCCGGCCGACGGCTCCGGGCGCGCGACCGCGCCGCTGCGGGAAGGAACGCCACGAGGAGTTCCGGCCGCCGGTGCGGGACGCGTCCCGGGCGCTCCCCGGAAGTCGCGATGCTCGGGTCGTCCTCGTTGTTCCGGCCTGCCGACTGGACGCGTTTGCGGAAATCGGGTCGATCCCGCTTTTTCGCCCATCTTGGGCGCCGGTTTGGGTGTGGGCTTGGGTGGCAGTTGAATGAAACCCACCTTGTCACCCAGCCGCGGAGGGGGAGGAGGCGCGGGCGGCGCCGGCGCTTCGGTCTTGGATTCGGTAATGAGCAACACGCCCGCCGCGGGCATGATTTTGGACTCAGGCTTCGGTTCAGCCGCGGGCAAAGGGGTCGGTTCAACGGGAGCGGGGATCGGCGGCGCGCTGGTCGGTTCAACTGACTGGGGCGCTATGGCTGGCTCAGGGGGCTTAACCTCAGGAGCGGGAACCGGTTCGGAAACAGCCGGTGCTGCCATTGACACGGTTGCCGGCGGGACGGGGAGTTCAGCCGCCGCCGTCTCCATCGCCACCGTCGGTTTCGATGGAACGGGCTCAGGTTTGACTTCAGGCGCCTTTTCCGGCGAAGACACGGCGGGCTCGACTGGCGGCGGCGACGGAGTAATCTCGACGGGTGCCGGCGGCACTTCAACCGGCGGTCGCGGTGGCGGAATCCGCGACACCAAATGCTGTTCTAGAAATTCGGCGGTGATTTTATCCAGCGTGCTGGACGGAACCTTGCCGGTCGTAATGCCCAGTTCCTTGGCCTTCGTCAGGACTTCCTTGCTGGTAATCCCAAATTTTTTAGCTATATCGTAAATCCGAACGGGCATAAAAGTTTTCTGTCAAACGGGCTGCATCGAGGCTACTCATGCCTGGTTTTGCTCACCAGGAGGCTGTCCAATATCGTTTTCTGGACCCTTCGGCTTTCGTCGGGCGGCTTCGGCCTGCACCGCTTGGAACACACTTTCCGCCTGGTCCCCCAACTGGGGAATCGCCTGGAGGTCGGCCAGTTCCGCTTCCAATAAATTATCCAGGCTTAAAAAGCCGGCATGCACCAGAGCATCAGCCTGCTCCGGGAGGACGCCAGGGATGGACGCAACCACCTGCACTGCCTGGGCCACTTTTTCGTCAAAGCCCATTTTAACCTCAACCTCAGCATCGATCTCCACCTGCCAGCCGGTCAACTTCGAGGTCAATCGCGCATTTTGACCGCGTTTTCCAATGGCCAAGGAGAGTTGATCCTCGCTGGCCACAATCGAAATCCGATGATGCGCTTCATCCAGATGGAAGCTCTTTAGTTTGGCCGGAGCCAAGGCATTTCCCACAAAGACCTTGACGTTCGAATCCCACCGAATGATGTCCACCTTTTCGTTGTTCAATTCGCGGACGATGTTTTTTACCCGCTGGCCACGCAAGCCCACGCAAGCCCCGACGGGATCGACTTTGTCATCGCGGGAATGGACCGCAATCTTGGTGCGATAACCGGGTTCGCGCGCAATCGCCTTGATTTCAATGGTGCCATCGTTGATCTCGGATACTTCCAACTGAAAGAGCTTGGCCACAAACTGGGGATCCGCTCTGGATAAAATGATTTCCGGTCCGTGCAGGGTGTTTTCAACGGCTTTAACGTAACAGCGAAGGCGTTCGCCTACTTGATACTCCTCCGTCGGCACGCGTTCGCGATTGGGCAGCAAAGCCTCATAACGCCCCAGATCGATCGACACATCCGAACGATCAAACCGACGAACCACCCCGCTGACAATATCGCCGGTGCGGTCCTTGAATTCCGTGAAAATCAAATCCTTCTCGGCACGGCGGATATGCTGCATCAATGCCTGTTTGGCATACTGCGATGCTATGCGCCCGAAATTCGAGGGCGTTACCTCCACCTCGATTTCCTCGCCCAATTGCGCATCCGGCTTAATGCGCCGGGCATCCAAAAGGTTGATTTGATCGTGTTTGGAAGTCGCCTTTTCGACGACGATCAATTTTGCGAACGCCTTGATATCACCATTCTTGGGATCGATCGTACAGCGCAAATCGCGGGCTGGACCCACCGCTTTTTTGGCTGCTGAAACCAACGCCTCTTCCACGGCCGCGAGCAGCACTGTCTTGCTGATGCCTTTCTCGCGTTCCCAGAATTCCAATATGGCAATAAATTCGGCGTTCATATCTTCCAAGCCTCTCCCAAAAAAGGGAATAAAAAAGTCGGCAGATTAATCTCCGACTCGTCGCGCTGGTTTCCCAGCAAAATCTCTAATTCGCATTCAGACTAAGTTTTGCACAGTCTCAAGTCAAGCTCTCAATGCTTTTGGCGCCTAGATTGGACGACCATACACCACTTCCTTCGGAACGCGGAATTCTTTCCGCTTCCATCATCCACCCAGCATAAAGCGGAACAAAACCAGTGTTCCTTTTCTAATGCCTTGCCGTTTAAGCTGTTTCGCAGCCAGGTCTTAAATATCGCAAATCGTGATCGCTTGCTGAAGGGAAGTCAGCGGATCGCGAACCGGAACGAATTCCTGGCCAACATACCCTTTGTATCCCGTGGACGCGATGGCCTTCATAATGGCCGGGTAATTAAGTTCCTGAGTTTCGTCGATTTCGTGGCGGCCCGGATTGCCACCCGTGTGGTAATGACCGAAGTATTTATGGTTCGCCTTGATCGTGCGAATGACATCCCCTTCCATGATCTGCATGTGGTAGATATCGTAAAGCAATTTCACTCGTTCCGATCCTACCCGTTTGCAGAGTTCGACCCCCCAGGCGCTGTGGTCAGCCATATAATCCTTATGGTCCACCTTGCTGTTCAGCAGTTCCAGGATGATGTTCACCTGGTGCGTCTCGGCCAGGCTAGCAACCTTTTTCAACCCGGTTACGCAGTTTTCGAGGCCCTGTTCGTCGCTCATGCCGCCCCGGTTGCCGGAGAAACAAATAACGTTGGGGAAACCCAATTGGGCGATCTTGGGAAGGATATCCGTAAATCCCTGCACCAGTTTATCGTGATGCTCCACCCGGTTGAATCCATAACCAATGTTATCCGGACCATTGCACATGGCGCAGGTAAGCCCGAACTGTTTCACCACGGGCCATTCCTTTTCGCCCAGCAGTTCCACCGACTCGATTCCCATCTTGGCGCAGGCCTGGCAGAGATCCTCGAGACTGATCTTGCCATAGCACCAGCGGGAAACGGAGTGTTTGATGTTGCCCTTGAGCTTGGCTTTTTCTGCTTCGGCAGCCACCGCCGAAGAAAGCGCCGGCGCCAAACCGGTTGCGCTCAGCAAGGCGGCGCTGCCAGCCAGGGTCCGCAGGGCCGACCGACGGGAAAGGGGAGTTGTCATCATAGGTCGCGTTCGAGTTATTTATTGTTTTCTCTGCTACGTTGCCTCAACTAAAGCCGAAGAACCGGCCCGCGTCAAACCCGGATTCACCCCACGCAACTCGAAGTGCGCATCTCAGCCGACCGGGGCAGGGACGGCTCGTTCCCGCGAAGCAGAAGGCGACGCGAGGGAGAGGGGCATGGTCGAGTTGCGCCGGGAGACCACCAGAAAGCACCCGCGAGCACCCAAACGCACCAGAATTGAAATCGGCTTGGCGGGTATCATCGTCGCGGGAGATTGTGACGCCGTCGCTGAGGAGGGTTGGGCCGCATTCGCGGTCGCGGCGGCGGCGGAGTTGTTCAGCCATGCTATGGAGCTGCGTGGTTGAGACCAACGCCAAGTTGCGCTGGGCCAGTTCGGCGTCGAGCCGGCGCAGTTGTTCAGCGAGGGCTTTAAGGCGTTCCTGTTTCGAAGCGAGGGTGCGGTCCGCGAAATCCTCCCA
>JADGRT010000203.1 GCA_017880715.1 Verrucomicrobiia bacterium
CGGTTGGGAGTTTTCCGTTGCCCCCCTGGAACTTATGCTGTATGGGTCTTGCAACAAACACACTGTGATTCCATGAGTGAATTATCGCCGCAATCGGTCCAGGAGGTGTACACGCGCATCCGTCAGGAAATCGGCAAGGTGATGGTCGGGCAGGACGCTATCATCCGCCTGCTGTTGGCCAGCCTGTTTTCCCGCGGCCACTGCCTGCTGATCGGCGTGCCCGGATTAGCCAAAACCCTCCTGGTGCGCACGCTGTCCGAGGTGCTGCAGCTCAGTTTCAAACGCATCCAGTTCACCCCCGACCTGATGCCCTCGGACATCATCGGCTCCGAGTTGCTGCAGGAGCACGACCGGCGGCTGCAATTCGAATACCAGCCGGGACCCATCTTCGCCAACCTGCTGCTGGCCGATGAAATCAACCGCACGCCACCCAAGACCCAATCCGCCTTGCTCGAAGCCATGCAGGAACGCAAGGTGACCGTGGCCGGCAAGTCGCGGCCGCTGCCCGATCCCTTCGTGGTGGTGGCAACCCAAAACCCAATCGAACAGGAAGGAACCTATCCCCTGCCGGAAGCTCAGCTCGATCGTTTCATGTTTTCGCTTTACCTGGATTACCCGGAGAAAACCGAGGAAATGGAGATCGTCCAGCGCACCACCCTCCAGGAACTGCCAACCTTGGAACCCAAGGTCACGCTGGATGAGATTCTGCAGGCGCAAAAACTGGTGCTGGCCGCGCCGGTCTCGGAACACGTGGTCGATTACGCCGTGGAACTGGTGCGTGCCACCCGTCCCAACCGCCCCGGCGCCCTGCGGGTCGCCCAGGATTATATCGAATGGGGCGCTGGACCGCGCGCTTCCCAGTATCTGATTCTGGGCGCCAAAGCCCTCGCGCTGCTCAAGGGTAAAATCACGCCGGAAATTGCTGAGGTGCGCGAAGTCGCGCTGCCCGTGCTGCAGCATCGTGTCATTACCAACTACCGCGCCACCGGCGCCGGCAAGAAATCCAAAGATGTTCTGGAAATGTTGCTGCAAAGTGTGCCAGAAAAAGCCTATTGAAACCACCGGAGAGCGCCCATCTGGTCCCATGCTACTAGCTTTTCAACGCCGTCATCCCGGAGGGATGGCTGACAATAGCCCAGCGTTTCAACGCTGGGACTGTGGCCTGGGCGTGCCAAGTCCCGAAGGGACGGCTGAGAACCACAAGCTCAGCCGTCCCTTCGGGACTCAACCGTCGATCGGCCCACACCCGGCGTTGAAACGCCGGGCTATTCTCGTTTGTCCCGTCGGGACAAAAACCAGCATCCATAACTCGGTGCTTGGTGGCATTGGACTTTTTTTCCGCTTCGGCGTTAACCCCCGCCAGCAAGGCCAAGCCTCATGCCTTCACCTCCTTTACAACCCAGTCGCGTGCCGCCGGTGATTGCGCCGCCGCTCCCACCCCGACTCGTGGTCAAGCCTCCGGCGGGCGGGACCGGGCCCTTGCGCCGGTTTGGACTGACCGTTCCGACGCCTCCCACCTCGGATGCAGGCTCGCTGCTCACGCTCTCCGAACTGGAACGTTTTAAAAACCTGCTGGTCTTCGCCAAGTCCGTGGTCGAAGGTTATTATTCCGGCAAACACCGGTCGCCCCGTCGCGGCACATCGGCCGAATTCTCCGATTACAAGGAATATGTCGCCGGCGACGAAATCGTGCGCCTGGACTGGCGGGTTTATGGGCGGACACGGCGGCTGTTCATTCGCCGGTTTGTCGAGGAAACCGACATGGTGATCTACCTGCTGGTGGATACCAGCGCGTCGATGCGTTACGCGGGGGAACGACGCCAATCCAAATTCCACCTGGCCGCCAAGATTGCCGCGGCCCTGGCCTACCTGGCCATTCACCAGGGGGACAAGGCGGCGCTGGGCCTGTTTGCCGATCATCTCCATCAATTCCTTCCGGCCGGCGGCACCCGCCGGCACCTGCATCGGCTGGTCACGGAACTGGAACGCGTTCGCCCCAGCGAAAGCACCGGCATGGCCCAGGCTTTGTCGGAATGCAGCACGGTCTTTCGGAAACGGGGCCGGCTGGTGGTGCTATCGGATTTCCTCGATGACACCACGCAATTGTTCGACGCCCTGGCACAATTCCAGCACCGTAAATTCGAAATCCTTCTGCTGCACATCGTGGATCCCGACGAACTGCAATTGCCGGCCTTCGCCGCCGCCAAATTTGTGGATCTGGAAACCAGCGAAAAGGTGCAGGTGGATCCAGACGAAATCCGCGGGCTTTACCGGGACAACATGCAGCGATTCATCGACGAACTGTCCCGCCAGGCCGATCAGCGTAACATCCGGCACGATTTGATCGATACGCGCAATCCATACCTCAACGCGATCGAGGCCTATCTGGGGTTTCGCGGCCGCAACGCATCCGTCCAACGCCAGCCCCCATGTCGTTCCTGAACCTGTCATTGCTTTGGGGCCTGGTGCCGTTGGTGGGATTGCCGCTGGTGGTTCACCTGCTGAACAAGCGGTTTCCCCGCCTGTTTTATTTCTCCAACGTAAAAAACATCCGGGAAACCATCGCTCAGCGCTCGTGGCTGTTTCGATGGCGCCACTGGATTTTGATGGCGCTGCGCACCCTCTTCCTGCTGCTGGTGTTGATCGCGTTCCTCAAACCCGTGTTGGAGAAATTCGGCCTGGTATCTCCCGGCCAGGACAGCCGGCAGGTGCTGCTCATGCTCGATCACTCGCTCAGCATGGAATACAAAGGAGAACTGGTCAGTTGCCGCCAGCGAGCCATCCAGGAGGCGGAAAAGGTCATTGACAGCCTGAGTGCCAACGACGTGGTGAACGTCATGCTGGCGGGCCGAGCGCCCAGCTCGTGCTTTGTCGAGTTCTCGCCCGATCACGCCGAGGCCAAACGATTCCTAAGCCGCACCCAACCCGGCCTCACCAAGGCCGATTTTACCCAGGCCAATGCCGCCGCCGCGCGGCTGCTCTCCCGGATCAACCGGCGGTCGGAAATTTATTACTTTTCGGATTTCCAACGGAAGAGCTGGGCCCATGTCGATTTCTCCAGCCTGCCGCCGCAGACCCGTCTGTTCTTTGTCGATGTCGCCACCCGCGCCAAGGATAATCGCGCCATCCTGGAGGTGGCGCTCGACCAGTCCCATTTCCTGGCCGGCGACACCGTGCCGCTGGAAATCACCGTGGGCAATTTCAGCGATCAACCGATGAAGGAACGAATAACCGCCGTGATCGATCAACGCGTCAGTTTCGAGAAGGAAGTCTCCGCCCCGCCGTGGTCCACGGCGCAGGTGATCCTCCCCGTGCTGCCGGGAGCGCCGGGCCTGCACCTTTGTGAAGTCCATCTGCCACCCGATGACCTGGACGCCGACAATCGCTTCTGTCTGGCGCTGCCGGTGCTGGAAAAGGAGGAAATCCTGATCGTTTCCGACGATCCGAAGCCCAGCCAGGATGCCGTCTTCTATCTGAAGAGCGCCCTGAATCCGTATGTTAACCAGCAGGGATCGCTGCTCCCGCGGCATCTGACTTCCGCCGAGCTTTCCTCCGGACAGTTGGCGGCCGCCAAAAAAATCTTTCTCACGCGCACCGGACTCTTGAATGACGCGGCCGCTGCGTTGCTGGCCAAATTCCTGTTTAGCGGCGGCGGTATCGTCTATTTTCTCGACGGCGATCAGGACGCGGCCAACCTGGAGCGATTGGAGAAAGCCATTGGACCGGGAACCATGCCGATCAAACTGGGTACGCGACGCGTGGCGGACAATGGGGCGGCCAGCGCCCAGCAGATCACCCAGGGCGATTTCAAATCCAAGTACCTGCGGTTGTTCCGCGGTTCGCGCCGGCAGGATCTGGCTTTGCTGGAATTTTACGATTTTTACCGCGCCAGCTCGACCGGGGCCGGCAACGTACTGCTGACCTACGCCGACGAAACCCCGGCCATGGCGGTGCTCGGGCACGGTCTGGGGACCTTGATTCTCATGAACTGTTCGGTTGGCGAGTTCTCCAGCAACCTGGCGCGGCAGCGCATGTTCCCGGCCTGGATCCAGGATCTGGTCAAACAACTAACCAGCGAGGAACCAACCCCGACCGCCAGCGTGGTGGGTGAAACCTTGCAGGCCGAAGTCTGGCGCAGCGAACTCAAGGATCACCCCTTCAAAAGCCCATCGGGACGCGACGTGGAATTGAAACGAGAACTCCTTGGCGAACGTTGCGCCATCTCTTTTGTGCCCGAGGAACTGGGATTTTACACGCTCCGCAACGATCGCCTACGCTACGCCTTTGGGGTGAATCCACCGCCGGAAGAATCGGATTTGCGACCAGTGGACAAGAGCCTGTTGCCGGATCTGCTCAAGGATGGACAGCAAGGCCGTTTCGTGTCGGGCGCAGAGGATTACCAGAACCTGATCCGCGGCAAACCGGTTTTCCATTACTGGATCTTCGCCGGGCTCGTTCTGCTGACCGTCGAGTTGGTCCTGCAATGGATCATCAACCATTCGAGCCTGAACCCCAAGAGCAACCCTCATAATAGCGAAAAGAAAAGTGCCTAAGCCACGCCCTATAACCGCAGCCTAGCAGCCCGTTAAGAATATCCACTTTTTGTAGGAGGCGAGGTAACGAGACTCAAATTACTTCGGACACAGAGATTTATTTAGAGACTCCTCACGTCGTCTCCTACTTTATTAACAGGCTGCTAGCGTTTCGGTGAATCGGTAATGGCACTCAGGGCCGCTGGCGATATTTCTCCGCGTCAAAGCGCGTCAGCACGTTGAGTGCGAATTCGCGCTGTTCGGGAGGCAGCGGATCAAGCAAGCTTTTCTCGCCGCCGTCCAAAACTGCGCATACAGGTTCGAGAAAGCCCAAGGCTTGTCTGGTAGCCGGTGGCTGCGCTCCAATCAGCCGGCGGGCCGCGTAAATCCAACCTTGCCGCATGGTGGGTGAGGTAAGACGCGCGAGGAAATCGGTGAGCTTTAAGGTCCGAACTTCCGGGAGCATGGACGCGAGGCGTTGCGCAAGACGATCCAAGGTGTTGTTCGCCTCTTCCGTAGCTCCATCCAGCCAATATAAACGGAATGCAATCCCAGCCGCTATGCTGAGGACATCCTCAAAGGTGCCCGACTCAATAACCGCAGTCCAATCCGCCATGGCACGCGCCTTCTGATCCAAGGCCCAGTTGACGAAGCCGCGATTGAACAACGCATCGACTACTTGCTTCTTGGGTGCGCCTTCCAACGCCAGCACCGCCGTGAAATCGGCCAGCGAACCTTGGGTGTCGCCCAGCATCCATTTGTCGAGGCCACGACCTACCAAAGCCTTGGCCGATTGCTCTTTAGGCGCACCATCCAGCATTACCACCGCCGTGAAATCGGCCAGCGCGCCTTGGGTGTCGCCCAGCAGATCTTTGACGACACCGCGATTGACCAACGCCTTGGCTACTTGCTCCTTGGTCGCGCCTTCCAGCGTCACCACCGCCGTGAAGTCGTGCAGCGCGTGCTGATCGTCACCCGAGATGCCGAAGCAGGTACCTCGTTCGACTAAAGCGGCGGCCCGTTCCGATGCGGGTCGGCACGCGTCATTGATAATTGGGTTCAGAACTTCCAAAGCCGTCTTCAAATCCGCATGCTCCGCACACCAGTGTCCAAGCCGCACGTAGGCGGTTGATTCGAAGTTCATCCCTTCGCGAACCGGCATTTCAGTAAACTCAGCATGCGCGAGGGCCGCCTCGCGGCGGTCTCCGGATTTCAACCATTGACGGACTGCGTGATCACGGGCCATCGACGCGTAAGGGGTGTCGGCTAAAGAAGCAGCGAAGTATTCGGTGGTGAGCGCGGCTTCACGCAGGGCGTTCGGTGAGTCACCACCTTCGAGTCTGGCGAAACCCTGAATGGTGGCAAAACGTTCCTCCGCTTCGAACCAAATGCGCAGCATTTCCACGAAGAGTTCGATGCGTCGTCGGTTCTGGTTGAGATAACGCATCTGATACCAGATAGCGAAGAGTTTGTCGGGCAC
>JADGRT010000204.1 GCA_017880715.1 Verrucomicrobiia bacterium
GCCCGCGACGTCGGCGGACCTCGCCCGGGCCAACGAGAAGCTTTCCTCGCTGCTGGGGAAACCCAAGTGATACGATGAAGCGCATTTGGGCCATTGCCATGTTGACACTGAAAGCCGCCTACCGGTTCCGGTTGGTGCGTTTGCTGGAGGTGTTGCTGCTGGGATCGGTGGTGGTATTGCCGATGATTATCAAGGACGACGGCACCGCGCGCGGCTTCACGCAGATCCTGTTGACCTACACTTTGGGGGTGATCACCGTGTTGCTCGGTTTCTCGACCTTGTGGCTGGCCTGCGGGACCCTGGCCGGGGACATCGAGGAATGCCAGATGCAGATGGTGGCGGTGAAGCCCATTGCCCGCTGGCAAATCTGGCTGGGCAAATGGCTGGGCATTATGCTTATGAACACGCTGTTGCTGGCCCTGGCCGGAGGCGCGGTGTTTGCCTTGCTGCAATGGCGCGCCCGCAAGCTGCCCGCCGAACAATTGACGGTGTTGCGCAATGAAGTGCTCGTGGCCCGCGGCTCCGCCCGGGAACCGCAACCGGATTGGGAACCGATCGTTGAAAAAATCTATCAGCAACGGCTTAAAGAATCCTCGGTGCCCGCCGTGGACCGGCCCCTGTTGCGCCGGCAAATTGCCGAGCGCGCGAAGGCCGAACTGCAACTGGTTCCCGCCAGCTTTCTGCGGCGCTGGGAAATCCCGCTGGGCGCCGCGCGCCATGGGCTGCGTGATCAACCGCTCTACGTGCGCACCAAATTTCAGGCCGCCAAAAAGCAGCCCGGCAGCAGCTTCGACGCTCCCAAAACCTACCGCGCTTTGTGGCAGATCGGGCCTCCCGGCACCGCCCAGGTGGTGCGCCAGGAAATGAGCACCCCGGCTGAATCCTTCAGCGAATTCGAAATTCCCCCCAACCTGTTTGACGAGCGGGGAATTCTAACCCTCGAATTCTGGAACGCCAACGAGGAAACTCTGCTGTTCCCCCTCGAGGACGGCATGGAAGTTTTATATCGCGAAGGCAGCTTCGGCCTGAATTATTGCCGGGGACTGTTCATCATCCTCTGCTGGCTGGCTTTGCTGACCGCGCTGGGACTGGCCGCCGCGAGTTTTCTGTCGTTTCCCGTTGCCTCCTTCCTGGCCCTCGGGGTGTTAATCGTGGGCCTGTCCAGCGGCACGCTTTCCCAAATCATCGAGCAAGGCGGCATCGTCGGCATCAACCAAAACACCGGCCAGGTGGACAATCCTACCGTCATCGATCGCGCCACGCTGCCGCTTTTCCAAGGCCTGCTGCGGCTGATCAATCTGGTGCAGGGTTTCTCGCCCATCGATGCTCTCAGCACCGGGCGCAGTGTGACGTGGGAACAGACGGGACTGGCGCTGGCGCAAATTGTCCTGCTGCTGGGCGGCTTGTTTGCCGCGGTCGGCATCACCCTGTTTACCCGCCGTGAATTGGCGACGGCCCAAGGCACCCAATGACGGGCCGACTCTACAAAGCCTTGCTGGTGGGATTGGCGCTCGTGCTGCTGGCGGCCGCCTCGTGGACCCAGCAAAAACTGAATGTCGCCCGAACGCAGATGGGCCTCACTCGCCTCGCGCCCCTGGAAAACGCGCCGCCGGTGCTGGCGTTCACCACGGTGGCGCTGGGCAGCTTTCGGGGCTTGATCGCCAACGCCCTCTGGATTCGCGCCACGGAACTGAGCGACGAAGGCAAGTACTTTGAAATGGTGCAATTGGCGGACTGGATCACCAAGCTGCAACCGCATTTCTCCGCCGTATGGGTAAATCAGGCCTGGAACCTCGTCTATAACATTTCCATCAAGTTCAACGATCCCAAGGAACGCTGGCAGTGGGTGTTGCAGGGCATCGAATTGCTGCGCGACCAGGGCCTGCGCTACAATCCCAAAGAACCCCTCATCTACCGCGAACTGGCCTGGTTCTTCCAACACAAAATGGGCGCCTACCTCGACGACGCTCACATATATTACAAACAAGTCTGGGCCCAGGAAATGACCCGCGTCCTGGGCGGGGGCCGTCCCAATTACGAGGAACTGCTCAACCCGCAAACCGACGAGGCCAAAGCCCGGGTCAAATTGCTGCGGGAAAAATACAAACTCGATCCCGCCCGCATGAAGGCCGTGGACGAAAAGTACGGTCCCCTCGAGTGGCGCCTGCCCGAGGCGCATGCGATTTACTGGGCCATGATCGGCTTGGAATTGTCGAAGAAAGAAGACCTGATCACCCTCCGCCGGGTGATCTATCAATCCCTGCAACTGGCCTTTCAACGCGGACGCCTGATTCAAAATCCGTTCAACCAAACCGCCGAATTCGGCCCCAATCTGGACATGATCGAGAACGCGAACCGCGCTTACCTGGACATGATGGAGCAGGACCCCGAATCCCGCGACCACATCAAGACGGGTCATCGCAATTTCCTGCGCGATGCCGTTTATTTTCTCTACACCCACAACCGCCTGAGCGAAGCCAATCGCTGGTTCCGGCAACTCCAGGAAAAATACCCCAACCTGCCCTTGATCACGACCCGAGCCAAATCGCTGCCCGGCACTCTGACCCTGGACGAATATGCCATCGCCCGCGTCACGGAGGACGCCTCGGAAACCTCCACCGACCGCACCAAGGCCATCCTGGAGGGTCTGTGGGTCAGCACCTTTTATAACCTGGCCCTGGGCGAAGATGACCAGGCCGCCGGCTACACCCTGCTGGCGCAAAAAATCTGGAATCGCTTCCAACGGCAGATCGCCGGACAGGAAATCCGCGTCGGTCTTCCCCCGCTGGCAACCTTGCGGCAAGAGGTGCTCAATCAAATGTTGAACGCCACCAACGAACTGAATTCGCAGTTCGTCGCGCAATTGCGCACCCGGCTCAATCTTCCGGCCCCCACCAACGCCCCGCCGCCGGCCACCAACCAGCCCGCGAGTCGCAATTGACGCTGCGCCTGCGCCGGTGAGCGTGAACCTGAATCCGAAGATGATTCCTCGCCCAGCCTCAGAACTCCCGATCCCGCACTTCGCCGCAACTCTCATTAAGGAAAACCTCTAAGCCCGGTTGTTGTCAGCGTGGACAACTTTATGTTGCACCTGCGACACAAACATGTCCGCATCGTGGCAAAACGGTTTCAGCCAAATTCACTGGAGTCAGGATGCCTGTCGCTTCCAGGATCGTCAGGAAGAAGGGAATTTCTTGGTCTGCTTGGCGTTTTGGCGAGGTCTGGTTATTTAATGATCGATTTTCTGCCACCCACGCCCCCAGAAGGCCCGCATCCATCTCGGCGCTACAACTCCCCCCTCTTTCCCTCCAAAAAACTTTCCCATCACCACTTCTCCCAGTAAGATGCTGGCCAAACACGTTTATGCGCGCGGTTCGTCAATCATGTAACATGCCACACCGAATAGCCGCCGTTGGCTTGGTGCTGGCTTGGCTGCTGGCTGCTTCGGCCTACAGCGAAAACTGGCCGCAATGGCGCGGGCCTTTTCTCAATGGCTCCACCCCCGAAACCAATCTGCCCGCCCGTTGGAGCCATACCGAGAATATCGCCTGGGCAACCCCGCTGCCGGGACGCAGCGGGGCTACTCCCGTGGTCTGGAGTAACGCCGTCTTTGTGCCCAGCCCCGATCCCGAAAAAAACCTCTGGTTGCTCTGTCTCGACAAAACCACGGGCGCCATTCGCTGGCAACAACGCGTCGGCACGGGCGATCGGACCAACGGCAAAAACAACATGGCCTCGTGTTCTCCGGTCACCGACGGCCAACGGGTGTACGCCCTGTTTGGCACCAGCGATCTGGCCGCTTTCGACTTTTCCGGGAAACCGCTCTGGCACCGCAAATTAAGCGACGAATTCGGCGTCTTTGCCATCCTGTTTCTCTACGGCGCCAGTCCCTTGCTCTACGAGGACAAGCTTTATGTGCCCCTGCTGCAACGCAACCCGCCCACCTATGCCCACGCGCAAGCTGGCCAATCCCAGCGGCAATCGTGGTTGATCTGTCTCGATCCGAAGACCGGGCGGACCTTGTGGCGGCAGGAACGCCGGAGCGATGCCCAGGAAGAGGCTATGGAAGCGTACACCACGCCGGTGCCATTTCCCGGACGGCAAGGCGTTGAACTCATCCTGGTCGGGGCGGATTGCGTGACGGCGCACCGGCCCGATACCGGAGCCGAGGTGTGGCGTTTTGCCGGCCTGAATGCGCGCAAGAATCCTGGCGGTCGGATTGTGCCCAGCCCGGTGGTTGCCCCCGGCCTGGTGTTTGTCTGCGGTCCCAAGCGTGAAGTGCTGGTGGCTCTGCGTCCCAACGGCGCACCCATCGTTGGCCCGGAACAGGTGGCCTGGAAACAGGATCAGTACGTTCCGGACGTCTGCACCCCGTTATATTACCAGAACCGGCTTTTTGTGTTGGACGGCGATCGGCAAACCATGACTTGCGTCGTCCCCGCAACCGGCGAACAACTCTGGCAGGGCAAGTTGGGCATTCGCGAAATCTTCAGCGCCTCCCCAACCGGCGCGGATGGCAAAATCTATTGTCTTAGCGAAGAAGGCACCGTGGTGGTTTTGTCCGCCGGGGAAAAGTTCGATTTAATCGCCACTCTGCCCATGGGCGAAGGGCCGTGCCAGTCGTCCATCGTTGCCGCCGACGGGCGGCTCTTCATTCGCACCGCCCAGCATCTCTATTGCGTCCAATCACCCCGAAAGGAGATCCGATAATGAACCATACGCCACGGGGGCGCGGTCGGGCATGGGCCGAGCTTGTCTGCCTGATTGCCGCCCTGGCCAGTTCCCCAGCAACCCAGGCTCAGAACACGGTCCGGACTTCGACCGTGCCGGATCTTCCAGTGGAGCGGATGAGCGTGACGGGGCTGGTTGAAAACAGTTTGGGGATGAAATTCAGAACGGTTCCCGGCGGGAAGGTTCAGTTTTCGATTTGGGAAACCCGAGTTCAGGATTACGAAGCTTTTGTTATGGCCTCGGGTCGTTCCTGGGGCAAGCCGGGCTTCGACCAGGGAAAGCAGCACCCGGCGGTCAATGTGAATTGGGAGGACGCCCAGGCTTTTTGCCGCTGGCTGACGACCCAAGAACGCAAGGCAGGCCGGTTAACGGCGCCACAGCGCTACCGTCTGCCCACCGACGAGGAATGGAGCCTGGCAGTGGGGCTGGGAACTGAATCCGGAACCTCACCCGAGGACAAAATGAAGCAGCGGGTGATCTGGCCCTGGGGTTCGTACTGGCCGCCGCGAAATCGCGAGGGCAACTATGCGTCCGAACTTCAAGTTGACACGTTCCCCCATACCTCACCGGCGGGAAGCTTCTCGCCCAATGCCGGCGGCCTATACGATCTGGGCGGCAATGTTTGGGAGTGGTGTGAAGACTGGTACAATGCCGCTCAGGTCACAAAGGTCCTGCGGGGCGGTTCCTTCAACGATGCACACCCCGCCACCCTGCTTGCCTCGTATCGTTTTCAAGGCACCATGAACTTGACCGGGGAGGATATTGGGTTCCGGGTGGTCCTGGAATCCAAAAGCTTGCCTCCCTGAACTGAGAACTGTCATGCGGCGTCGGGGGTATCCTGGGAGATGGCCCACTTTTCCAGAGTCTCGCGCAAGCGGCCACGGCGAAGACGTGGAAGCGGGACAGGGCGCGGATTCGTGGGGAGAATGGGCTGCGCCTGCTGGCTAGGATGGAGAGGCATGAAACACGGCTTTGCCCGGCTCTAGTTGGATTGTCTGGACAGCCTCCGCCCATCTGGTACGCTCGTGGCCGATGGAATCCCGTTGGCTCTCCGTAGAAGAAATCGCCGCACACTTGGGCATTAAACCGGACACGGTTTATAAGTGGATCGAGCGTCGCAATTTGCCCGCCCATAAGTTGGGACGGCTGTGGAAGTTCCAGGCGTCTGAGGTTGACCAATGGGTGCGCTCGGGCAGCGCTTCTCAACTGGCCTCCGACGCAAGCGAGGGGGCCGATTAGGGATGAGCATGGAGGTCACTCACGGCAACCCGATTACTGGT
>JADGRT010000205.1 GCA_017880715.1 Verrucomicrobiia bacterium
CCCAAGGTCTGCCGAACGGTCCGCTCGGTTTCCTGCCGTATAACCTCGAGCGCCAAGGTGCGTTCTTCTTCGTTCAAGACGGTGTTTTGACGCAGTTGTCGGGCGGTTTCCTCGAAGGCGCGTTTCATGTCAAAAACCCGCGTGGCGTTTTCCGCGGGCAATTCACAGCGTTCCACCACCCGCAGGATGTCCTGGTAATCGCCCTCCTGGGACCGTTGAAAGGCGGCGAAACGGTCAGCTCCCAGAACGGATTTGTATTGGTCGTCGAGTTGAACTTTGGTTTTCTGCCACTCCTCCCGTTGCGCTTTTGCCTCGGCGGAATTGCCTTCTTGGGGTGCGGGGTGGGCCTCATCGAACTCCATTTTCTTCCGCGCCAGCTCACGCAACTCCTCGGGGGTGGTGTCGGAATAGACCTGATGGCGCAAGGAGGAGGCGTTCGAGGTGCGCAAGCGGTATTCGTCAAATTCCCCGGGAGTCATAAAACTCTGGATTTCCTGTCGTTTCTGCCGGTCCAGTTCTTCAGACTGCGCCCGGCGTTCGGTCGAGGGCTTTCCGCGGTTCTTTTCGTAGAGCTCAACCTCCAGTTTGCCGTATTTTTTATCAATCTCGCCTACTTGTTTCTGCTTCTCTTCGGTCAAATAACCGGCCAAGGCATCCGGGACGTGCGCTTGCTTGGGAGGGCTTGGTTCCGGAACCGCCGGAGCATCGCCGAGCAGGATCTTCAAAAGCTTGTTCTTCTCCTCCTTGAGTTGAGTGTCTTTTTGTTCCATCTCCTTCCTGGTAGGTTCCATTTGCTTTTCCCATTTTTCCGGGGAACGGAGCGCGCGGGCGGCTTCGTCCCAGATCAGACCTTGCCAGGGCGCGAGGAGTTGTTGTCGCTGCTGAACATAAAGATCCGTCAGTTCGCTGGTAATGAGAGAGCGGATCACGCGTTCGGGACAATGAATGGCGCGCAGGTTTTCGATATAGACCACGTAGTTTGTCGATTCCACCTGGCTCCAGTGAAAGGGAGCCGGCGCGGGTGGAGCGACAACCGTAACCGGAGGGTTCGTGTCGGGCGGCGGCTCTTCGTGGTGGATGGATTGGACCACGCGCCAGGGCACCTTAGGCGGTTGAACGTTCGGATGGACGATCTCGAAGGCAATCCAGCCGGCCAAAGCCACATTCGCCATGCATGAGATAAGAAATCGAGTGGAACGCTTCATGGACGACCCAATCATTTATGGCTGGCGGCCTTTTTGAACTCTTCGAAGACCTTGTTTCCCAGTAATCCCCGCAACGCCTCTTCCGACGCCTGTAGGGCCTGGGCCAGCGATTCGTCGCGTTGCATCGGGGTCAATGCTTGGTTCTTGTGAATCCGATTTGCCTCGTCTTGACCCGCCAAGCAGACCGCGTAAACTTGGCTGACGAGGGGAGAGGGTAAATCGTGTTGTTCACCAAACCGGTAAATCCCCTGATAGGTTGGATCCTGCATCCGTTGATAATGGGTGAAGCGAGCATCGCCCAAAATGGGCCGCATCTGCGTTTCGATCAATTGCCGCAATTTGTCTTTTTCCTCCTTGGTGGGATGGATTTCCATAATCAGGTTGCGGATGGGGGCATTGCCGGTATGAATCAAGTTAGCCAGGAAGTTGCGGATTTCCGTGCCGGTGACCTCGAGGCCCATGACCGATTCCTGGAGCACAACCATCACAGCGCTAATGGCCGTCATCCGCAGTTCGAGTTCTTCCATTTCCGAAGGCGTCAAAATCGACGCTATTCCATGGTGCTCTTGATCATAGAGCTGGGACAATTGGCCAACGTCTTCGGGCGTCAAAATATACTGGGCGAAACGGTGTATTTCTCTGGATTGATAGGCGAATTGTGCGGCGAGGCACAAGACCTGTTCGGGTTTTCCTTCCGGCAGAAATCCCAGGACAAGCCCGACTCCGAACCCATCCCGCCAGAACTGCAAGGCCCCACTATCAATCAATCGGCCGAATAGCTCCTGGATCAGCGCGGTTTTTTCCTTTTGAATTTCGACCATCGCCATGTCGCGTTGCCGAATGGCTGCCCTGCGCTGGGTCCCGCCGATCCAGAAGGCGCCTGGGACATCCGCATTCAAAGGGCGCAAACGGTTGCCATACCTTTCATCGATGATCGGCAACAAGATATCCACGATCGTCTTTTCCGGACAGCCCACTGCGCGCAGACGGGCGCAATAGGCCCGCAAGTCTGCCGACTCGAGCTGCGCCCAATCAAAAGGCTTTGCCGCCGGCTCGGACAGCCGGGGATTGGCAACCGGCTCGGAATGCGTCGTCTCCCGGATCGAACGCGTTCTGGATGGCAGCGGGAGCTGGACCGGAGGGGCGTTGGAATCGGCACGGTGCCAATGCAGGTACGCGGCCACACCCGCGAGCGTGACATTCAGGACTACCGAAAACAAAATCCACTTCTTCCAATTCATGGTAAATATTTAGCCGCTCGATGCACTGTTGCGCCACCCGCACGTTGGCACCCTATTGTGGATCGTCCGTGCGTTCCCTGGTGGCGATTATTTCACGAAACCCTGAACTTTGAGCCAGTAGAGACAATCGACGCTCCACGGGTGGCCGTTGCCCAGGCCCATGCCGTGTCCGCCCTTTTGGTAAATGTGCAGATCAAAAGGCACCCCAGCGCGACGCAAGGCGGCGGCGAAATTCAGGCTGTTTTCGACCGGCACCGCCGTGTCTTCATAGGTGTGCCAGACGAAGCAGGGCGGCGTTTGCGGGGTCACCTGTTTTTCATTCGAGAGCAGGTCGATCAATTCGGGCGTCGGCTCCTTGCCCAGCAGGTTTTGGCGCGAGCCTTTGTGGGTCAAGTCGCCCATGGTAATCACGGCATAGCAGAGAATGCCGAGATCCGGCCGGCTGCTCTGGCGCTCGATGGGATCGGTGGCGTCGGGTTTGCCGGCATCGAAATGGGTGAGTAAAGTGGAGGCCAGGTGGCCGCCCGCCGATGAACCCATGATGCCGATGCGTTTGGGGTCGAGTTTCCATTCATCGGCCTTGGCCCGGGTTAGGCGCACCGCGCGCGCGGCGTCCTGGAGCATGATCGGGTGACGGTATCCATTAGAGCCAAGGCGATACTTGACCACCAGACCGGCAATGCCGTTTTGATTGAGCCAGAGGGCGTAGCCTTCGCCTTCATGTTTGGCCAACCCGCCATAGCCGCCACCTGGAAAGATGACAACGGCGGCGCCGGTGGCGACGGCGGGATCGGGAAGG
Organism: Verrucomicrobiia bacterium; assembly: GCA_017880715.1. Lineage (GTDB taxonomy): Bacteria > Verrucomicrobiota > Verrucomicrobiia > Limisphaerales > UBA1319 > JADGRT01. Next base: position 3,246 of record JADGRT010000205.1, read on the forward strand.
TAAACCGTCAATGTGGGAATATCTTTATCCTCTTTGCCCAAGGCGCCCGGGGCGCCATCCGGCCAAAGGGGCAGGGGCGGCAGGGGTTCGGCCGAAATGGTCAGACCAACAAAAGACAGAAAGAACAAAGTCAGTGCAATTTTCATGGGATTAAGAATTGAACATTTAATGGTCAAAGCCTCACATTCCCGCTGGAAAACGGCAAGCCAGAAGACGCCTGCGTTTCGGAGGGCGGAGCTCCGCGACGCCCTGACTAATTGGGTGTCGGATGGTTGTGGGACATGGAGAGGCATAGGAGAAGATGTTAGGGGCTCGCGGAGCTCGCCCCTCCGAACTCGCCCCTCCGAGGGTATTGTTTGCGATCCGGCCTTGATCTTGGAGGTCCAGGCATTATGCTCGCGTCGCTTTGATCCTATGAAACCACCAACGCCAATGACGCATTCAGTGCTGACATCATGAGCGATTGGAAGAGCCGATTTTTCAAGTTCCTGAAAAAACCGGCAGCGGAGCCCCCATCTCCGCCGTCCGAGGTGGTGGCCGATGCCCAACCCATACCCGAGCTTCCCATGAACCCGGTAGGGCTGAGCTGCCGCTCAGCCCCAAAATCAGGGCGGTGCAGCAGCACCGCCCTACCACCGGCTGGTTCATGGGGCGTGAGCTTGGCTCCGAAGCCAAGGGGACTCCCCACGGAGCGAACCGCGAGCCCGCCCGTCGATGTTTCACGATCGTTCTCGGCAGGACTGGAATCCATTCTCCTGCCCGACGAGTGTCCGAGTCCCGGATTGACCGAGGATATTCGATTTATTCACCCGTTTTCAGGAGAGTCGTCCGGCTTCCAGGCATCCTCGATTTCGGACGTAACGGACTGGCTGGAGAAGGCGGGCCAGGGGTTTGAGGTTTCGAACCCGGCCATGGCTCGTTGGATTCAATGGCGAACCGGCCCACATGCCTGCGCCTGGATTTCAAGCGAACCTAAAATTACGCCTGAGTCGCTGGTATATTCACCGGCCGATGCGCGCCTGCGCGATACGACGATTTGGCATCGGCAATCATCGGCTCGCGCCTGGGCAGAAGCGACCGTCCCGGATGGGCACGGACAAGCGGCTTTGCTTTGGATGCAGGTGGATTGGGCTGAGGAATGGGCCGGATATGCGGCCGATTGGCGGGACGTCTGGAGTGGCCGTTTGTTGCATTCCTGGCTGATGGCGCACGTCCTGAAAACGGTGACTGACACCTGCGGACCGGAGAGCGTTCTTTATCCCTGGTTGCGGGGCCAGCCCTGGTACGATCGGCTCAACCAAGCCCAGTTGAAGGCTGCGCAGATCAAGAGCGCTGGGGGAAAAACGCTTTGGGAAATCTGGGGCTTGGGTGAGGAGTCGAGCCCTTGGCTGACGCCGTCATTGCCGAATGGTTTCCTGGCCCTGGTGCCTTCCCATTTCGACGTGCGATCCATAACCAGCGTGCTGGACGGCCATAATCCGAAGTCGGCCTGGCGGCAGGTCAGCGATGCCAGTTGGGAACATCTGAAACAGCAGGGGCGCGTGGCGAGTGGACAGCGGCGCGCGTGGGATTATCAGACGTCCCATGCCTGGCGAGTGGGTTGGCAGTTATGGCCATGGAAACCGGAGGCTGAGATTCTGGAATCGCTCGGTCGGATTCGGGAGGTCAGCGCGTCTCAGTTCACACGGGCCAGGCAGGTGGCGGAGGCCGTGGTTTCGCCGGGAAAGGCGGTTGCCGATTTGCCGGCGGGCTGGACGTGGGCCGCGCAGCTCCAGTTGTTGCAGCATCATCTCCGTGCCCGACAAGAGACCTGCGATTTTGCCGCTGTACCATCAGCTTCTTCCGGCGATCAGAACGAGCCTTCTCATCCGGAAGATCTTTCGGCAATGAGTCAGATTCGGGAGGTTTGGCTGGAGACGGAAGTCATGCGGCCATTTTTTCCCGGGCAAGATCCACAGGTTGACAGCCTGCGATACAGCGCTACGCGGCGAAGCCGCAACCAAAGTAGCGCAGGTTTCCAACCTGCTGTATCGCGGATTTCCAATCCGCCGCCGCTTCGACCTTCGAACGGTCTGCCGACTGGAAGTCGGCGATACAGCAGATTGGAAATCTGCGCTACGAACTCGCCGTCCTCCTACCAGCCCGCAGAATCCTTGCGGCTAGCGACGATCTCCAGAGATATAGATGCTGTTTTGGCGGTTGAGGTTGATCAACCATGGCTGGCGGGGGAGAAAATGCCGGCGGTAAGGCAGGTGTTGGCCGGGTCGGTAACCGATTACTTCGAACGTCAGGTAGCCGGTGGGGTTGAGTGGCTTAACATGCCGCGCCCGATGTCGTTGGCTTTGCAGCAGCAATTAAGCGAGGCCTTGAGCCATTTTGGTCTTTATGCCGTGCCGCGCATTGTGGCGGCGCACGGGGGCGTGGTGCTGGAATCCTCGGGCGACAAGGTGCTGGCGGTGGTGCCCGTTTCGCAGGCGCTTGACTGTCTGCACGGGCTGCGTCTGGCCTTTCAGGGCACGACTGATTTACCGGCAGTCTATCCGGAACAATTCGCGCCGACAGCTCGAGGGTTCATCCTATTGGCCGAATCGCATCGCCGACCGGTCGAACCGGCATGGCCGCTCTTGGTTCCGGGATCCAAGGCCACCTTTTCGGCCCGCCTGGCGATCGGTTCGGGCCGGGAGTCGGTGGATGTTTTGCTTCGGGCAG
>JADGRT010000206.1 GCA_017880715.1 Verrucomicrobiia bacterium
GTCAGGGGGTCAAGGCCGGGATTCGGAATCCCCTTTATTCTGGATTCGGTAAAAAACAATTGGAGATCTCCTCATTAAGACAGGCGGCGCTTGACGCGGAGTGAAGGAGTCAGGCTGCCAGGCCTTTGTGGCGACTTGATTTCCGCTTCTGGAGGTTTACGACCCGGTGACCGGAAAAATTTTGTCGTTTGCGGGCTTCGGCAAAAAGACGATGCACGTCGTGCCCCCTTGCGGCTGACAACTCATCTTTGATGCGCCAGATTTCTTGGAGCACCACATCACCCCCGCTTTGGGTCGTTGGTGCTTTTGCTGTTTTATTCATAACCATTCGTACCACGCCTAATACCAGCTTGCTAGTTGCGGGATGGTATCTTTTCGTCCTCGTCCTTCGTCCCTCGTCGTCGTCCCGCGTCCTCGTCCTCGACTTCTGGGTTTTTTTTCGAGGACGAAGGACGAAGGACGAGGACGAGGACGATATTCAGGAGATATTTCACGTTTCGCGTTTCACCGGATCACCCGTCGTCCTTCGCAGGTTTCGGGCGACTTCTTCGACCCATTCGTTTTCGGGCAGGGCGTAGGGGTGAAACTTTTCCAGGTATCCTTCCTGGTCGTTGTAGAAAAGCGCGCGATGGAGTCCCAGCGTGCTGGCATCGGGCGCTTCGATCAAATTGGCGGAGTCGCTGGCGCTCATCTGGAAGAGCACGCGCATGGCGATTTCACTCAAGGTCTTCCGGCCCAGGAAGCGAGTCACATTGTTGTAGGTGTCACAGGTGACGATGACATGAATGCCACTGCTGGGGCCTTCGTTGATGAGGTTGAGCAGCAGCGCGGCCGGGTTGGCGCCGGTTTCGCTGTCGGTCGTGGAAAAACTGAAATCGTCTTCTTGCCTTAGTTTCTTGTAGTTCTCCAGACTGTGGATTACCAAGAACGTTGTCGGGCTCGCCGGCCGATCGTCGCTGGCCGGCTGTTTCAACTCGTCCGCCAAGCCGCTTAAAATCTCGCCGAGGTCACCAGGTTTCGGGCGGCTGATCGGGCAGGGGATGGCTTCGACAATCCGATCCAAGAAGGCGCGTGACGGCGAGCCGGGCGGGGTGCTTTCAAACAGAATGTAGCGCGCTGTTTCCCGGGGGTATTGAGCCGCCAGGGATATGAGGGCGATGGCTACGATGGCCAGCGCCGCTTCTTCGCGTTGTCCCACCACCAGCAGGTTGCTGCCGCTTTGCTTGCGGAAAACGGCTTCCGTTGGCCCCTTGATCGAATTGGGCGCGCCGAGCCAGATGCGGGCTGACATGGGGGGCGTGCGCAATTCCGTGGTCAGGGCCGCGCGCAGCAAGGCGTTTTCCCGCACGTCCGCCGGCACGTTGCCTTCGAATACCATGGGGCCGGGATACGCCTGCGGGCTTTGATCGGCGCGATCCCTGATTTTCTCCAAAAACGCGTCGCGCACCTCGTCGGAGAGCCACACGGTTTGGAACGGGCTGTTGCCTGCGAGCGAGCCCGCCGCATCGTTATAAATACCTTCCCCCGGGCGGGAGAGCAGGCGCGCGGCGGCGTTGGTTTCGTCCATGATCAAGAAGGCGTCGGCCTCGTTGCACTGCAGCGCGATGCGAATGACCATCTGGCCGAGGGTGGCGCGGGCCAGGGTGTAAGCGCCGCCCAGGGTTTGGGAGCCGAGCAGGACATGAATGCCGAAGGCCCGGCCTTGCCGGACGATGCGATCGAGCAAAACAGCGGCGTTTTGCGAAATCCGGTCCTCCTCCACAAAAAACTCCTGGAACTCGTCGATGATCAGGAGACAGCGAGGAGTCGGCTCCGTGCCGCCGGCCTTTCGGTATCCGGCGAGATCCTGGACGCCAAGCTGGCGGAACCGGTCGCCGCGCCGTCGCAGTTCTTCGTCCACGCGCTGGAGCACGCTCAATCCGAATTCCCGGTCGCTTTCGATGGCCACGACGCGCGCATGCGGCAGGCGCCGGGTGGCGTAGCACTTGAATTCAACGCCTTTTTTGAAGTCCACCAGGTAAAACTCGACCTGTTCCGGGCTGCACCACAGCGCCAGATTGGTGATGATGACATGGAACAGGGTCGATTTGCCCGAACCGGTCTTGCCCGCGATTAAGGTGTGTTGACGCGTGCCTTGGCCGATGGCGAGGTATTGTAGTTTGGTGGCGCCCGATCGCCCAATCGGCACCCGGAGTTCTTCGGTGGTGTCATCCGTCCAGAGGTCCGCTTCCGGAGGCGCGACCTGGGCGAAGGGCACTTCCACCCGGCTGGCGTCCCGGCTGCTCTGGCCTACTTGGTGGAGAAAGCGCGTGGCGAACTCCGGGGAAGGCGGGGCGTCCAGCACCAGATGGGTGCCCGGAAAAGGACGATTGGCCAGGGCGAACCCATTGTCTATTTCGGCGATGCAGACGCTGTTTTTTCGGAGTTCATCGGGAACGAAGTCGTTCGGCAGGGCATGCCGGTGGTCCCAATGGATGAGCGTGTAAACGCCACACCGGGCGCCACTGGCGGCAATATTAAGCAGCCGGCGGCCGGCGGTTTCACTGAAGTTCACCGGGAAACCGGCGATCACCAGGAAATGATATTTCTCGGCCATGGCGCCCGCCTGCGCGTTATATTCCACGATCGTCGCAAATTCATTCCGAAGATACATCTGGATGACCTTCTCCATGTGCTCGCTTAATTCCGCGAGCTTTTCTTCGATCTGCTGGCTTTGCGTCCAGATGCGGCCGTTGATGTAGCTGGCCTCGTAATCGGCCAGGTGCATGAGTCCGGCGAAACTCTGGCCGAGTCCGACGGGGTCAACGATGGTGAAACTCAATTTGCCGGGAGGAGTGGTGGCGAGGAGTCGGAAGATGATGCTGTTGATGGTCTTTACCACTGCATCGCCGCCCGTCTTGGTTGTTTCAAACAGCAGGGAGCCTTGGCACGGATAGGTGAGCAGCAGGGGGACGGAAAAGGCCGCGGGAAATGGCAGGGGCAGCCGCCGAATCGCTGGCGCGATCCCGACGAATTTGTCCACTTCCACATCCAGCCGGGCAAAGGGCGCGGCGTTTATGAACTCGGGCGGGGGCGCCCACTTTTCCCAGCCTGGGTGCTGCCATTCAGGAAACCGGTCCTCGGCGGCGACCTTCAGCCGGTGAATGGCATCCCAGATCGGTTGAATGCTGCTTTTCCATTCCGCCTCCAGCGCCTGCCATTGGGCTTGATAATTCGCGTCCATCGTTGCCAGCTTGGCGGCGTGGGCGGCGGTGCGCTGCGTTTGTTGCCCCTCGGTTTCCTGGTGCAGCCGGGCGCCTGTGTCGCGGTGATGGCGTTCGAGCCGTTCGAGTTTTGCCTGGTAAAGCTGCTCGTGCTTTTGGGAAATACGGCGTTCTTTTACGTCGATCTTCGGTGGCCGGGACTCGCGCATGTTGGCCGCCTCCCGCTCCGTTTCTGCCCATTGTTGATCGAGGGTGCGACTCGTGTTCTCGAATTCGTGGACGATCCGCTCCTGTTCCTGCTGCAGGTGGGTCTCGGCCTTGGCCAGACAGCCGTCGCCGCCCTGGCGGGCTTTGGCCAGATCGGCAGCGATCTGGCGGGCGGCCGGCCGCGCTTGGCGCCAGCCGTAGCCGTAAACGACGACCAGAATGGTGACAAACACGAGCAGGGATTCGCCCGCCTCGCGGTAGGAGATCGAACTTGCGCCGAAATGATGGAGGAAGGGCACCGCGGCCGCGTGGCCCAAAACCAGCAGCGCCAGGAGCAGCCAGATGGAAAGGTATTTCCACAGGCGCGGCAGCAGGATTTTCTGGAAGTTTTCCAGGTTGTCACGGGTCCGGGCATGCAATCCGAGGAGTTCCGCCAGCGGCTCTTGCCCGCCTGAGGCGGGGGTGGGTTCGGGCCAGGCCCGGCTGGTGGAAAGCAGTCTGCGAAAGGCGTCGTAACCGCGGAAGTCCTGGCTGGCCTCGGCTTCGAGCTGGGCGAAGGCAGCGCGGGTTTCATCCAGCTTCTGTTTGAGTTCGGCGAAGGTGGCAGCGGCGTTGGCGCGGTCGGTTTCCCGGCGGCGTTCCATTTCCATGACGCTTTTTTGGAGCTGGTATTTTCGTTGTCCCTCCCACTGTTCAATGCTTTCCCGCGTCTGTTTTAGGCTCGTCCGGTGAGCCTGGCGGATGCGCTCCTGGCGTCGTTCGAAGCGGGACTGGCACTGGTCCTTCTGGTTTTGAAAAGCGGCGTCAGCGCTGGCAACCCCGGCCGTCACATGAGTCGATAATTTCCAGTGGGCGGCCTCATATCCCTTGGTCGTCGCGGCCACTTTGCCCCCCTGTTCACTGGCCAGCTTGTCCGCTCGCGCCGCGAAATGCCGGACCGTGCCTTTGAGCCTTTCCAGGAGCTCAAACAGTTTATCGATTCCGCCATTGCTACTCACAATCGTTCCTGACTTTGGTGGTTAACTTTTCGAGCCGGTCGCACACGTCGCCGGCTTTTTCCATTAGGAGCAGGAGTTGTTCCAGGTACCTTCGCCCAAATTCCTCGCTTTTGGAGTCTTTCCAATAAGTCTTGGTGTTCTCCCACTGGAGCGAAAGCTCCTTCGTAAGGGCCGCCAGTTGCGCTTTGTTGGCGCTCAGATTCATGGGGGTGTTTCCTTTGGGGTTTTCGGTTCGCCCATTCCGGTTGGCATGGCCGCGCGGGCGTTCTGGACTTCGATCGCGGCGCTGGCCTCGTTTGGGCTGCCGGGCGTCACGGGAGCGGTGGCGGGATAGCCGGGGGGCCGGTCCGCATAGGCCTCGAGCGTGGTTGTCAACCGCGCCAGGTAGGCCGCCGCCTGACGCATATCGCTGGCCAGGAACGTGTGCAGTTGGTCGAGTTGTTTGGTCAGCGGCTCGGTCAGGTTATCGAATTCCCGGCTCCATTTTTTAAGGAGCTGCAGTTTGGCCTCGGCTTCGCGGAGCGCTCGTTGGGCTCGGGTGACCGCCCATTGATGCGTCGTGGTGGGTTGTTGCAGACTGGATAGCCGGGCGCTAAACAGCTCCTGCTGGGCTTCCTCGAGGGCTCGGTTTCGGCGGCGCACCTCGTTCCGCCAATGGTTCAGCCGATCGTCGTTCAGCCAGCCCCGGGTGCGCCGGACCTCATCGCCCACTTCCTCCAAGGCGGGACGCGCCTTGCTTAAAAAAAGAATCAAGCGGGTCCTGAAAGACTCCAGGGCTTCCATCGAGGTCACCTGAGCTCGTTCGGTCATGAAAGCTACCGTTGGTTGAGGTATTCCTCGATGCGCTGGGCTTTTCGCAAGAGGTAAGGGGTTTGCTCATTGGCGAGTTCGACGAATCGCTTGAGCGCCTTCATGATCTGCTGGAATTCCTCGGCGAATTTCTCATGCTCCTGGTCCTGCCAGGTGTCTCCCAGCGCGGCGAAGCGAGCCTGCAACGAACCCATGCGGTTCTGCAGCTCGCCGTTAAAGCGGTGCAGCTCTTCGGCAAAACGCCGCACTTTCTCCGGATCCATGACTGCCTGGGACATTTTTTGGTCTTTTCTTTATTGCTTCGCGTTCACTTAGGACAATTACACCCCGGAAGCTTCAGCGTCCAGTCCAAAGGACGACCCGCGGACAACGGGCCGGCTTGCCTTTTCTCGTCCTCGTCCATCGTCCTCGAAATAAAATGAGGGGAAGGCAATAGGGTCTTAATAGTTGACATTTGTCGTTGCAATTCTGCAACAAACCACCGCCGCCCACCCTTTCCCATAATCGTACCATACCGCTTGACAGCCACCGCTGCCACCGCAACCTTTCCGAAGGGACGGCTGAGTTGGCGATTCTCAGCCGTCCCTTCGGGACTTGGCACACCCGGCTCCCGGTCTCAGCCATCCCTCCGGGATGACGATATTGAAATCCTAGTGGCATTGGACATTCCTGTCCGCTTGACGCGTACGTCAGCTCCAAAATGCCGACAGCATGTCGGCCCTCCC
>JADGRT010000207.1 GCA_017880715.1 Verrucomicrobiia bacterium
CAAATCCTGGCTGTCGGCGACCACGCCCAGTTCCTCGCTGCCGCGCAGCGCGATCAAGCCGGTCTCGCGTTTGACGTCAAGGGCGTGCGGTATCTCCACGCGTGTTTTGGCGGGCAATGTTTCCAGCAGCTTCTCGGTTTCGATCATGAGCCGATATGCTGGGGCCATGCCTTTGAGGAGTTCGACGTTCAGCGTGATGTCACCGGCGGCGTTGGTATTCAGCTCCCAGGTGCGTATGGATTCACCTTCCACCCGCAACAACCGCTGACCGGCTGGCACCTGCACCCGGGCTTGGCGCAGTTCGCCTTGCGAAATCTGGTATTCCAGCGTGGCACGGGTGTCGATCACCCCACCGCCAAAGCTGACCAGAACGGTATTTTGGCAAAATACGGTGGCAGCAATCTCCGCCGCGCGTTTCACCCGGGGCGTCCAGCGCAGGTTGACCCGTTCGCCCGCCCCGAGCACCGCTTCAACTCGAGTCTGAGCGCCGTCGCTTGTCCGTTTGAACGCCACCGCCGTGGGAAACTCGACTTCCGCATCGGCCTCATCGAGAGTCGCCGTCAACTGGCTGGCCAGCGCGGGCGGAATCTCGAAGCTCAACTGTCGTTGCGAAACGGTGCCGGTTTGTTTCACCACAAAGCGGCATTGCACGGTCGCTTCACCCGCGTCCGGCAGTCGCACGCTGACGTAGCCGTTTTCCCGCATCAACTGGACATTGGCGGGCGTCGCGGAGAATTGCTGAATAGCCACGTCCTCTCCGAACAACCGGACCACTTGGTTGGTGGCAAAGGCCGAGAGATGAATCACCGCATCGAATTGGCCCACCCGCTCCCGGATGGTGCCGGTGTATTCCGCGGCCAGAATGGAAAACCCGTTCGTAGTGGCTGGCGTGGCCGCATTCGCGGGCGCCGAAGCCCAAAGCAAAAGTGGGATCAGCGTCATCACCGGCGGCAAACCGCCGTTCGCGGAACCATCCGCCCGGCCCATTGGTGTTGCCGGTGTTTTGCGCGGCCACCAGCGCCAGCAGATCCACACCAGCAGGGCAAAGCTCGCCAACGGCGCGCCGGCGATCAATCCCCAATGCAACAGGCGCTGGCTGGTCAGCCAATATCCCACCGCCCCGAGCATGAGCGCCCAAGCGATCGTCATACGGAAACTACTTGGAGAAGCTGCGTACCGCTGCCGCAGCCACAGGAGCAGCCCCACCAGAAAGGCGGCCACCTGGAACGCCATTTGCATCCACAAAACAGCCTTTAATCGCATAACGCGCGCCTTCACCGAGAGAGGTTCGCCGCCCACATTGAGCACTTTGGTGAAGGTATAAGCATCGCCGGTGCGCGGGATATCGATGCGAATCGGGCGGATGCCCGACGTCATGGCGCCGGCGTTGTCACCCATCGGCTCGCCGGCTGTCACTCCGGAAACTCCGAGTTCACCCGCGACCGAAACGGGCGGCGCGCCCGGCGCAGCAGGCGCGTTGGTCGCCATCTGCTCGGCTGGAAGCGCTACCGCGTCCACTGCCGTGATCGCTCGCCCCGCCACGACGCCATAACGACGCGCTGGGGCCGGGGCAGCAGGCCTTTGCTGCATGACCGATTCATCGCGCTGGACTTCGGCTTGCCGGGCGAGCGCCATCGAACCTTCAGCCGCCAGCGACTTCGATTTGGCCTTCGACAACGCCGGCAGCAGCATGCCCGCCAGAACCACCAGCACAACACAGACTGTGACCACGGTCGCCACGCCCTTGAATCCGCGACGCATCGCGGCTGCCAGCAGCGCTATGACCAGCACCAAACCGCCGCCGGCCACTAGCAGGCCGCTCCCGAGCTCAAGCAACAGTTCATGATAAAAAGCCAGGAACCTTTGCCAGGCATCGCGCCAGTCGTAGGTCGTGCCTCGCGCCACGGTCATGTTGCCGCCGAACCCCGACAGCCGTTCGGTCGCCGGCGCGTACAACTGCCACTCGGCATAAGTATTGGGCACATCGGTTCGGGGCGCTTCCAGAGCCAGGCTCCGCGGAAACCATGACCGCAACGCGCTGGTCTTCTGCGCATAAACCATATCGACGGCGAACGCCTCGTCGCGGTTGGCCCCGCGCGGCAGCGGCACCAGCAGCCAGTCGCCATCCCGCTCCGCCTTCACCGGTTGGTTGTTCACGAAGCACGACCAGAACTCCGAACCGGCCGGCAGGTGAAACCGCTGGAATTGTTTTTCGTTGTTTTTCACCATGAACGAAGCCTGGGTGAGCATCTGGCCGGCATCGGTCAGGACGGTCGTCAACTGGGTCCGATCAGCCACCGCGTCCAGCACCGCCATCGCCTCGAACCGCGTCACGTCCACCGTCAGGTCGTAGCGATCGCCCGCGTAACGGTAGGCGAGCAGCACCGGTCGGGCGATCAAGGCGCGGTCGGCGGGCGCCAGCTCAAGCTCATCCACGCGCCGCAGCGGATCCGCGGCGGACCGGGTCTTTAATTGCAGCCCGGACGCGGTCGTGATGGCCACCGTACCGGTTTCACGTTCCACATTCAGGGCATGCGCGCCTCCGATAGCCAGCGTGGCGCCTTTCGGATCGAACGGGTAATCGTAAGTGATGACCAGCGTGTATCCGCCCCAGGCCTTGTCCTGCAGCCCGATAATCCAGGTGTCGGCCTGTTGTTCCTTGCGGCGAATGTTGGCGCCGGTGAAATCGATGTTCTTCCAGGACGCCGGCAGTTTGATTCGAAACTCCTGAACGCCCTGGTTGATGATGCCGTAACGCACGGTGGCGCTGCCGCCCACCAACCCGTCGCCAATGGTGACCAGGTTGAAAACCTCGGCAACAATGCGAGCCGCGAGCCGTTCCGTGGTCAGGGTTAACCGCCAGTCCGGTTTGGTGGTCGCAAAAGCCAACAGCTCGTCAGTTCGACGCGACAGGCTGGTAATGGGCATCTCCCGCACGCCGGTCAACTCGCCGGTCTTGATTTGGATGCCAGCAGCGGCGGCGGCGCCGATCTGGGCGGATTCGTTGGTAGCGCCGGTCACCCGCAGCGGCGCTAATTGGATTTGCTCCGGAAAAGATTTCAAAGGTTGTTCGAGTTGAACCTCAAGCTGGCGGCTGCCCATGACCCGGCTGGCAAAGCTCACCCGCAGTTTGCCCTCGGAAACCTTCCAGTCATCCACCCCGTCGCCGCGCACCTCGGCCACCGTCAGGCCGCTTTGCGGCAGCAATTCAACCGAGTAAATCCCAGCCTTTTCAACTCCGAGACTGAGCGAGTGGCTGACCAGCAACCGGGTTTCTTCCAGCCTGACCGTCATTCGGTCGGTGGCGCGGACTACGGGCTGCATGCGCTGAAGTCTGGCGTTCAGCGTGAATGGCCGGCCATAAAATCGATAGGCCGCCAGCGAATCCTTCGCCGCGTTGACCTGCCGCAAGCCCGCCACCGACTCGATTTCCACTGAGGCATCCTCCGTCATGATGGTCAGGGAGCCGGATTCCCGCTCGATCTGCAACGGTTGCGGGGGCACCAGCGAGACGGTTAGCGGCGTCGCCTCCACGGTCTGTTCGGAGTACAGGGTCAAGGTGTGATTTTTCTCGACCGGCTTGATAAACTCGACCGTGAGCAGTTGCCGCTCACCGTCCGGCTTGACCTGCCAGTCGCGAATCTGTTCACCCTCCAACTTCGTGAGGGCTTGGTTGGTCGGCAAGGCCACGGTCAGACGCGGGACCGCCGCCTGCAGAATCTCATACCGGAACTGCGTCGTGAATTTGATCACCGTCGGCGTGACCTGCGCCGTTGCCGTCGTGTCCACGGTCAGCAGCGCCTTGCGGGCAACCTCGGTCGTCTTGCTTTGCCAGCGCAAAGACAGCCGGCGATCGGCTCCCAGAAACCCTTGCACGCGGGCATCCGTCGTGACCGGCGGGGCTGAATTGGTCTGGTTTTTTCCTGGTTTTTCCCCTTCCAATTGCGTTCCGCTGAGCAACTGGAGTTCCATGCCCTGGCCCTTCCCTTGGGCCGTCACCGAGGCAATGGCCGCCGCCGGCCCGACAAACGAAATCTGATTCCACGGTTCCTGGCGCGTTATTTTAGCCAGAATTTCCAAAGACAATTGATACGAACCGGGCGCGGTGGCGTATAACCGGTATTCCTTGCCTCGGCTGACCAGACGCAATCCCGGCGGGATTTTCGACGCCATGACCGCCACCTCGCCTTCGAACAGCGGCGCGGAAATCTCGTTGGTGGTCATCGACTCGACGTCCACCACCGTGGCAAACCGCGCTTCATCGTCGGTAACCCGCCCCTCGTAGCGGATGGACCGAAACATGAGATTGGTAAAAATGGCCGCCGGTGGCGTGGGGCCAAGGGTTTCCAGCGCCGGCGGACTGGTGCCGCGGGAAATAATTTGCAGACCGTTCAGCACCGCGATGCCATTGATCCCGGGGGCGACTTCGATCAAAACGGATTGGCCTTCCACGACCGGCACGTCCCGAAACACGATGTACTGAGAACGCTCCAGCCAGGGGGAGATGGCGGCCTTCCAGCCAGCGGATGCCAGCGTGGTGAGAGGACCGAACGTGTTGGTGCCGGTACTGAGGGTGAAAACACTATTTTGCTCCCCCGTCACATCCGGATCGGCGTGTCCGTAGAGGTAAAAATGATACCGTCCGGCGCTGAGGCCGCGAAGGGTCACGGTCATATTGCTGCCATTCCGGGAAAAAACGTAGGAGTCATACATGGGATCGCCGGTGGCATTGCCCCATACGCTGGGCGCATTGGTCACCGCGATCGCCACGGAGGTTGGCGAGCCATCGGCCATTTTGACCTCGCTCAGCAAGCCATTCGTCACCAACGGCGTGCCGGACAGGTATTTGGGATCGTAATGGCGGTACAAATTCCAGAAATCGTTGGTGCTTTGGCCGGTGGCGGCAAAACCCACCTTGGCGCTGCGGCTGCCCACACCGAAATCAACGTTGATCAGGGTTTGCGCCGCCATCTGAAAACCGAGCATCAGCCACACCCCCGCCATCATCATCGCGATGGGCCGGCGTCGTCGAAGCGCTCCCGTTAAACCAGACAAAACCATCCTCCTGTGGCATAGGTTCGTTTTCATAGGCAACTCAGATTATGACATCCCGACATCCTTCTCTGTTCTAACTTTTAATTAACACCGAATCGAGGTTAAAGATTCACGCCCGGCACCGGCGCTTCACTTCAAATGTGTCCCGGCTTGAGCCCGCAGATTTCATTGCTGCATCGTTAGACGGCAAAGCCGATGAAAGGCTCCCGGGAACCTCCAGGATCCGTCCCTGGGGTGCAACTTAAGTTTGTCGGAGCGCATCTTGTCCAATCCGCAGACGCCGGGAAGCAACTGACTTTTTTCGTAGCATCCGGCGTGAGCCGGATCATTATTCTCCGCCGCGCATTCGAAAAGCAGCGCAAGATTCGAGAGTTTGAGCCGACTCACGTCGGCTGCTACGTTATTGTAACGCGGATATCTTATCCTTTGCAGCCCTGGCCTGGTGAAGACCAACCAGTACCGTGAGGCCAGCCCAAAGGGGCGAGGACGCCCAATGTCACTAAGATTTCATGGTCATCTGAAAGCGCCAGAGGACTGGCGCAGTCCAAAAGCTGGCGCCCGCTCGCACCGGCCGTGAATGCGCGAAGCGTTTTGGACTGCGCCAGTCCGCTCTCATCTTTACCGGCAAAAACCTGGACCAGACAGTTCTTCATTTGGGTAAAATGTTGCATGATCCTTTTGGGCGCGGCTGGAGTTTGGTCCGTGGAGGCTAACCCGGCTTGCGGCGGCCTTCCTTGGCGGGCGCCTTTTTTCACGCACACTCCTTTTTGATTTTTTCCCAGTTCACCAGCGTGTTCAAGATCAGCAAGCCCCGGCCCATCAGGTCTGGCCCTGGATGGCCGTCGGCTTTGCGCGCCCAGAACCCCGCCAGCATCGCCACCAGCAA
>JADGRT010000208.1 GCA_017880715.1 Verrucomicrobiia bacterium
GAGGTCCGACTCGAAGAAAAGCATGTGCTGCGGATCGAAAGCGTCCAGGTATTGATCGAAGAATTTGGCGGAGGTTTCGTCATCGAGCGGCTTCTGCACATAGTGGGACCGGGCTAAAATCTTGGCCACCCATTGGGCAATAAAGGGATCGTCGTGGCCGGGCGCCAGGACAATCGTTCGACGGGGCGCACCATTGGTGCCGGTCAACCCGTTGCCGTTAGTCGGGACCAGGGCGGAGGAGCTGTTGGTGGCTTCGGCCAGCAACCGGGCGGGAAGAGCGGCCAAGCCCGCCGTAATGGCCAGGACGCCAAAGGCGAACCTCATTCCTCGAAACAGGGCATTCATCATATTGTCTTTCAGTCAGGCGTGCTCAACGTCCAAACCAGCGCGGAAGGGTGGTTGTCAGCGGCGGCAGATAGGTGATCAGCAGCACGGCCACAAACCGCACCAGCAGCATCGGCACTACCGCACGATATACTTCCGACATGGGTTTGCCAAATCGGTAGGAAGCCAAAAACAGGTTCATGCCCACCGGCGGCGTCAGGTAGCCCAACTCGAGGTTCGCCAGAAAAATGATCCCCAGATGCACCGGATCGATGCCGAACGCAAGCCCCATGGGCACCATCAAAGGAACCACCACCACAATCGCGGAGAAAATGTCCATCAAACAGCCCACCAGCAGCAGAAACAGATTCAGCGCCAGCAGAAAAACCCACGGCGAGTGGATCGAGCGAGTGACCCACTCCACCGCCCCGGCCGCCACCTGGGCGTCCACCAGATAGTTGGTGAACCCCAGTGCCACCCCCAAAATGAGCAACACTCCCCCGATCAACAATCCGCATTCCGTCATCACCCGGGGCACATCCTTAAACACCTTCAGGTCGCCATAAACGAACGTTTCCACGATCAAGGCGTAGAGCGCCGTCAGCGCCGCCGCCTCGACCGGCGTGGCAAAACCGCCCAGCAACCCGCCCAGCGCAACCAGCGGGATCAACAACTCCCATTTGGCCCCCCAGATCGCTGCCATCGCCTCGTGCCGGTCAAACTTCGACAGCGCGCCGGGTTCCTTCGGTCCCTGCCAGACGCCCAGCCAGGCGGTGGCCGCCACCATCAAAATCCCCGGCGCTATCCCGCCCAGGAAGATTTGCTGGATCGTGATGTTTTTAGCGATGATGGCATACAGAATCAGCGGCAGGCAGGGCGGAAAAAGCGATCCGAGCGCGCCCGCGCTGGTCAACAATCCCAAGGCGTTTCGCTCCGAGTACCGAGCCGCCAGCAGCACCGGCATCAACAAGCCGCCCAGCGCCAAAATGGTTACTCCCGACGCGCCGGTGAAGGTGGTAAAAAACGCGCACACGAGACATGTCACGATGGCGGTGCCGCCACGGAACTGGCCCACCAACGCCATGAACACGCGCACCAGACGCTTCGAGGCGCCGCCTTCCGCCAGAAAATAACCGGCCAGGGTGAACAATGGAATCGTCGGCAGCGTGGCGTTCGTTACCAACCGGTAATGATCGAGGGGGATCGAGGCAATCGGCAAATCCGCGCCCCAGAATAAAACCAGCGCCGCCCCGCCCAACGTGGTAAAGACCGGCGCGCCCAGGATCGTGGCCGCCAACAGCAGCAGCAGGGCCGGCATAACCAGTTCCGACGGTGGGAGGGGCGCATGCCACGTCAGCCAGACCAGCGCTGCGGCCAGCAGCAGCGTCAGACCGCGCCCGGCCCAGGTTTCCGAAGCGTGCCGCAACAAGCGCCACGCTACCGCGGCAAAGCCCAGGGGCAGGGCCAACTGAACCACCCAGATCGGTATTTGATAAACGAAGAGATTGCCGCTCTCCCGCTCCGCAAGCACAAACTGCACGCTCGCCACGCAAAGAAAGGCGGTGATGGTTACGGCCACCCCGCCGCTAAATATCAGCGCGGCAGATTTCCAGCGGCCCTTGAGCAGGTTGCTGGCGGTGGAAAGCGACAACAGCCGGCCGTCCCGGGCCGCAATCGCGCCGCCCAGCATGCCTGCAATCAAGGTCAGGTGCTGCACGATCGAGGTGGAGCCAGAGATGCCGACCTTGAACACTGCCCGGAGGGCGATCTCGAGCAGAGGCAGAATCATCATGGCCGCCATGACCAGCGAAATGCTCATGTTCTCCGCCAGGGCGACGCGCGCCCGGCCGACCGCCAGTTGCGCGGTTCCCCAACACCACAAGCCCTGCTCGTTTTCGGATTGGCGGCTCACTTCTTGGCCGGTCCTCCTGCGGCGCGATAGTTCTTCAGCAGGCTTTGCACCTGGTCAAACATCTCCGCCGGCACAATCTTCCCGCGAATCATGGGGTACACTTCCTCGGCAAATTCCTGCCATTCCTTTTCGATTTCCGGCGTCAGGGTATGGACCGTCAGACCACGCTTCTTCATGGCCTCGACCGACTCATCGCCTTCCGCCCGGCTGCGCGTCTTGATCTGGTCCCCAGCTTCCGACGCGGCTTTCCGCAAGGCCTCCTTCGCGTTGGCCGGGATGGCATTCCAGCATTTCTTGGTAATCACCGTGCCGCCCACGAGGGGCGCCCAGTTTACCTCGACCATATGCCGGGCCGGGCCATAAAACTGCCCAGCGAGCGCATAAAACGGCACCGACGGCACCGCTTCCAGCAGGCCGGTTTGCAGGCTCGTCAAAATGTCCATCTGCTCGAGCAAAACCGGATTCATCCCCACCGCCTTGATGATGTCCGCAGTTGCCGTGTCGCCGGCACCCACGAAAAACTTCATGTTTTTGAAATCCGCCGGACGCACCGCCGGTTGTTTGGTGAAGAAACGGAGCCAGCCGGCGTCCCCCCAGAACAGGACGACAAACCCTTTGTCCTCGAACTTCTTTTCGAGCATAGGCCGCAATTTTTCACGCACATAATCCACCTCGTCCAGCGAGTGAAACATCATCGGCATGTTCTGCAAGGCGCTGACCGTGGTTTCAATCTGCATCAGGCCGTTGACGGACAGCATGGCCGCCTGGAGCTGTCCTACCCGCATCCGGCGCACCATGTCCGCCTCGCCGCCCATGGTGCCATCGGTATAGATCGTGAGCGTCACGCCCCCCCCGGAGGCCTGCCGCCATTTGTCGCCCATCTCCAACAGGCTTTTGTGAAACGAGGTGTCCTTGGGTGCCAGCGTCGCCAACCGCACACGCACCGTGGCTTCCGCCGCCGAAGCCGTCAACCCCGCCGATCCCAGCACGGCCAGCCAGGCGACGGTCCGCCCCAGCGTGCCACACAACCTTAACAAGCTATTCATCGCAACCCTACTTTGCCTTTTCTTCATTTGAATCCAAGACCAAAAAAAGCTCATCGATCCTCGACAATAACCAGCGCGCCCGCCGCTGCAAAACCAAGTTCTCCAGCCGCCACTCCGGCCGGGAATTCGGATCAACCGCCAGGGCGCGATTCAGCATGGACTTGAACTCCCCAACATTCTGGCGCTGCACCGAAACATTCTCGGCCCAGGACACCAGCGGCCCTGCCTGCGCGCCCTGCGCCAGTTCCATGGCGCGATCGAAATGCCGCTTCACCCGCGCCATCGGATCGCCAGGAGCGCCTTTCCGCGCCAGCTCGAAGGTCATCATAAAGGTATGCAACGCACCGGCTTCGTACGCTTCATCCAAGGCCAGGGCGCGATCCGCCAAGGCTTCCACCAGGGGAAAATCCGCGACCACCTCGGGATGGTCTTTGGACAATGCCATCGCGGCGGCCCAGGAGGCCGCGGTCCAGTAAATCATCGGCAGTTCCTCTTTGCGCAGAGCGTTCACGGCGGCTGTTGGATGGGCGCGCAGGGTTTGGTCAAAACCGGGGTGACGCGCTTCGAGTCCGCGCAATCCATAGTTTCGCGCCCGCAGATAAAGCCGCCGAGCCCGGTCGCGCAATTCCCTTGAGGCGGCCAGATCCTTGGATTCGAGCTCCTCGGCCGGCTGCTGGACAAAGGCGTAGGCATACTGGGTGAAGCCGCGGGCGGCGGCCAGCAGCAATCCCGGATGGCGGGGACT
Organism: Verrucomicrobiia bacterium; assembly: GCA_017880715.1. Lineage (GTDB taxonomy): Bacteria > Verrucomicrobiota > Verrucomicrobiia > Limisphaerales > UBA1319 > JADGRT01. The sequence goes on from JADGRT010000208.1 coordinate 4,028, forward strand.
TTCGGCAATCAGGCTCTCGATGAGTTTGAGGCTGAACGGAACGGCCTGGCGGACGAGCTCCGGGTCGTCGTCGCTGGCAAAGGTGCTGCCGCTATGGGCGAGGGCGTCGCCCAGCTTATTGATGGCATATTTGCGGACCGAGCAGCCCGAGGCCAGCGCGGCCGCCAAAAAAACCCATGAAACAATGTTCCGCATGCGAGTAAAAAATTGCCTTGCGAGTTTATCCACCCATCCGATCTGGCCGGAGCCAGACACCGGGATCGGTAAAGAGGGTATATGTAGCCGTTCCTTGGCCGGCGTGCAAAGAAGATATTTACGTGAGTCCGTTCATTCTTCCGCGTCTGCCTCATCTACCTTATCGGAGGTTCGTTCATCGACGATTGGGCTGTCGTTGCCGGAAGCCATCATCCCGCGCATTCAGAACGCGCCAAAAAGCAATGCATAATGAGCTTGCCTCCCGCCCGCGCAGCCTATAATCATCAAAAATGAATGCGGTGCAAAAGCAATTCTCCCTAACCAGCGTCAGCCTTAAAAACCAACCGCCTATCAGTTCCCGGCGCCAAGCCGCCGCGCGGTAAGGACTGCTTCGATCTGCAGCACTTCACGGCCAATGACCGCTTGCGATGACTGAGCCGCTGCCAACCGAATTTGCGCCGTTGGAAAACGGCAAGCCCGAGACGAATAGAGTTCTCCACCTGCTTCGCTACGTCGAGAATCTCGGAGTAACCCTGGCGTTGATGGCGATGATGTTTTTGCCGGTGTTGGAGAGCGTACTGCGCAAGACGTCGCATGCCGGAATCTCGGGCGCGTCACAGTTCGTCCAGCAACTCACCCTGATCGTGGGCATGTTGGGCGGAGCCATCGCGGCCCGAGACGGGCGCTTGTTGGCGCTATCGGCCCTCACCACGGTTCTTCACGGCCGCTTGAAAACGGCGGTGACCATCTTCAGCCAATCGTTTGCGGCGACGGTGTCGGTCTTTCTCTGCGTGGCCAGCGTGCAGTTTGTCCAGTCTGAGATCCCTTCTGGCCAGGTCATCGCTTACGGGATCAAGACGTGGTATGTGGAATTACTGCTGCCGCTTGGTTTTGGGGTGATCGCGTTGAGGTTGGTATGGCACGCGGCAAAGACGTGGCGCGGTCGCGTCGCGGCGATGATCATGACCGGGGCGTTTATTGCCGCGGCGATTTGGTTGCCGGAGTCGCCAGCTCAATTGAAGTGGCCGGCGCTGGGTATTCTGCTTCTGGCCACGGCGCTCGGGGCGCCGGTATTTACCATGCTTGGTGGCGCGGCGCTCATTCTGTTTTGGGCCGAAGGGACTCCCATCGCGGCCGTGCCTATATCACACTACAGCTTGGTGGTTAACCCGTCCCTGCCGACGCTGCCGCTGTTCACATTGGCCGGATACTTTCTGGCCGAGGGCGGCGCATCGCGACGGTTGGTGCACGTATTCAATGAGTTGTTTGGCCAGATCCGCGGTGGGCCGGCCATTGTGACGGCGCTGGTGTGCGCGTTTTTCACGTCCTTTACCGGTGGATCGGGTGTGACGATTCTCGCACTCGGCGGCGTGCTGATGCCGGTCTTGATCGGCGCGAAATACCAGGAACGGACCGCGCTCGGATTACTGACCGGTGCCAGTTCGCTCGGGATTCTCTTTCCGCCGTGTCTTCCCCTGATTCTGTATGCGATCATTGCGTCGCAAGCGAAAGCGGACATCACGATCGAACAGATGTTTCTTGGCGGGCTGTTACCAGGCTGCGTCATGGTGGCGCTCGCGATCTGGTGGGGCGTGGCCGCCGGGCCTAAATTGGAAATGGATCGAAAACGGTTTGATGGGCGCGCGGCATTGAATGCGGTGTGGCTGGCAAAGTGGGAACTGCTGCTTCCGGTGGTCGCGGTGGTCGC
>JADGRT010000209.1 GCA_017880715.1 Verrucomicrobiia bacterium
CCATGGGAGATAGCACGGGCGTGGTCCTGACACGCGACGGCGAGGTTTGGACTTGGGGAAAGGCCTTGGGCCAATACACGCCCGTCTCGCGAGCCCTGGCAAGCCTCTCCCGGTGGGTGCATTTTCCTAAGGAATCCAGGTTGGAAAACGTGATGCGCGCCAAACCGTGGCAACTTCCGAACATAGATCCAGGGGATTCTTCAACAAAATGAACTCTCAAAGGTTGGCGCCACACAGAGGCCGTGTTTTTGTCCCGGAGGGACTTTTGAAAATAGCCCGGCGTTTCAACGCCGGGCGCTGACGGATCGACGGTTGAGTCCCGAAGGGACGGCTGAGTTGATGGCCCTCAGCCGTCCCTTCGGGACTTGGCACACACGAATCCCGGTCCCAGCGTTGAAACGCTGGGCTATTCTCAAACATCCCTCTGGGATGATGGCGTTGAAATCCTAGTGGAATTGGACATTCTTGTCCGCTTTGCCGTTGGCCGGAACGAAGAGGCGGACAAGAATGTCCGCGCTCCAAAAGCGCAACGGTTATCAGCGTTCAACAAAAGGGAGATGCCCTCCGGCTCCTTTTTAAGACAGAATTCGGCTTTGACTCACTTCGGAACTCGGGTATGCTTGCCCGCCTATTGAATCGAAAGTGTTATGGCTAAGCTTTCTGTTAAAGAACTGAACGTCCGAGAGAAACGCGTATTGGTACGCGTGGATTTCAACGTACCCATGGAAGAAAAGGATGGCCAGATGGTCATCAACGATGACACGCGCATCAAGGAAACCCTGCCGACCCTGAATTGGCTCATCCAACAAGGCGCCAAGCTCATCCTGGCCGCCCATTTGGGCCGTCCCAAGGGCAAGCGCGAACCCTCCATGTCTCTGGCCCCGGTAGCGGTTAACCTGGAAAAACTGCTGGGCCGCAAGGTCGCGTTCGTCGATGATTGCATCGGTGAAAAGGTGGAAAAGGCGGCGGCGGCCTTGAAGTCCGGTGATGTCCTGCTGTTGGAAAACGTTCGCTATTATAACGAAGAGGAAGCCAACGATCCCGTTTTCGCCGAAAAACTGGCCAAGGTGGCCGATATTTACGTCAATGACGCTTTCGGCGCCGCCCATCGCGCGCACGCCTCCACGGAAGGCGTGGCCCGCGTCGTCGCCAAACGCGGTGGCCAATGCGCGGCCGGGTTGCTCATGGAGCGCGAATTGAAGTTCCTGGGCGATGAACTCGACCAACCCGCCCACCCGTTCGTCGTGATCCTCGGCGGGGCCAAGGTTTCGGATAAAATCTCCGTTATCGACCGGCTCCTGGAGAAGGCGGATACGATTCTGATCGGCGGCGCCATGGCCTACACCTTCCGTCTGGCACAGGGTTACAAGGTAGGCAAATCGCTGGTGGAAGCGGATAAAACCGAAGTCGCCAAGGCGGCCCTGGAAAAAGCCAAAGCTCGCAAAGTCCAGTTTTTATTGCCCGTTGATGACGTGGTGGCCGTGCCCGTCAAGACCGACAAGCTCGACAAAAAAGGCAAGGCCATCATCGAGTGGCAGAATCCGCGCGTCAACACGGACCTGAACGTGCCGGACGACGCGGCGGGTTTGGACATCGGGCCCGCCACGGTGAAGCAGTACAACGAGGTGGTCATGAAGGCCAGGACCATCCTGTGGAACGGTCCGATGGGATTGTTCGAAGACAAGCGTTTTGCGAGCGGGACGTTAGGCGTGGCCAGGGCGGTGGCTGAAGTCACCCGGAAAAACGGCGCCAAGAGCATTATCGGCGGCGGAGACAGTGTCAAAGCGATCAATAAAGCCGGCCTGGGCAATCAAGTTACGTTCATGAGCACGGGCGGCGGCGCCAGTCTCGAGTTTTTGGAGGGCAAAGTGCTGCCTGGCGTAGCGGCCCTGAGCAACAAGTAAAACCCTTTTAGCAAGCAACAACCCTCATTTCGCAGACACAATGGAAAAAGAACGAAAATTACTCATCGCCGGCAACTGGAAGATGAATAAGACCGTGGCGGAAGCGCTGGATTTGGTGCAGGGGCTGCGGCGTGAGCTGGCCGCCATCAAGGAAGTGGACATCGTCGTGTGTCCGCCCTTCACCGTCTTGTGCGAAGTGTCCAAGGCCATCCTGGATTCCAATCTCCGGCTGGGCGCGCAAAACATGAGCGAAAACAGCTCGGGCGCGTACACCGGCGAAGTGGCCGCGGGCATGCTCAAGGAATTCTCGGTTCGTTATGTGATCCTGGGCCACTCGGAACGGCGTCAGTATCAGAAGGAAGCCGACGCGTTGATCGCCAAGAAAGCCCTGACGGCCTTGGCGTCATCGCTCAAACCCATCGTCTGCGTCGGCGAAACCCTGGCCGAACGCGAAGGGGGCAACACCGAAAAAGTCGTGGGCATGCAGGTCAAAGGCAGCCTGGCTGGCATTTCCAAGGAGCAGATGGGAGAAGTGGTCATCGCTTATGAGCCGGTTTGGGCGATTGGCACGGGCAAAACGGCGACCACCGAACAAGCTCAAGCGGTGCATGCCTTCATTCGCAAGACGGTCGCCAGCTTGTACGACGACGCCACCGCCCGGCGGGTCCGCATCCTCTATGGCGGCAGCGTCAAACCCGGCAACACCCGCGAGTTGATGAGCCAGCCCGATGTGGATGGCGCCCTGGTGGGGGGGGCGGCGCTGGAAATTCGAAGTTTCTCGGATATTGTCAAAAACAGCATTTAAGCAGGAAATTTTATGGGTTTTATTATTGGATGTCTGACGTTTATTTTGGTGATGGATTGTCTTTTCCTGATCCTCCTGATTCTCATTCAGCTACCGAAAAAGGAAGCCGGCATGGGAACTGCCTTCGGGGGCGGCACCACCGACGCGCTCTTTGGCGCCGGCACTGGTAATGCCTTGACCACCATGACCAAGTACGCGGCCGGTTTGTTCTTCGCGCTGGCGCTGGGGCTGACGTTGTTAAACGTCCACGCCCGCCGGCAAACGCCCGGCCGCCTTAAGGGCCTCGCGGGTCAAATCTCCGCGTCCGCGCCCGCCGCCCCCACGCCCGCCCCCGCCACGCCGGGCGGCCTGTTGCAGAGTATCGCGGCGAACACCAATCGGTTGGCGGTGGCGACCAATGCGCCGGCCGCCACGAATGCGATCAAGCCCACTACCCTGGCCACCAATGCGCCGGCCAGCGGCAAAAAGTAGGTCTCGTTTCATGAACCTTCGTCGAAGCGTCGCTGGTTACCCGCCAGTGATGCTTCGTTTTTGGGGAGCCGCAACGCCAGTTTTCGGGCGCATGGGGACCAGGAGCCGGCGCGCGGCCATCCTGACCACCGCCTGTCCGCCAACGGAACGAGGTCAGAAATTCTCCGCGCCTCCTGGCCGGTGGCGGCCGCTGCGGGCGACTGCACCTTACACGAATCTGGCGGACGAATGCGCCCGCGTTGTAGCGCAGACTTCCAGTCTGCTGTATCGCGGATTTCCAATCCGCTGGCTGTGCGAATGGCGGACGCACCTGAAAGCGTGGTCGCGCTTCCCAAGTCGCACGCCCTGCCGACTGGAAGTCGGCGATACAGCAGGTTGGAAACCTGCGCTACCAGGCAATGGCCGTCCGGCGGATAAAGTAGCTTTTCCGGCAAAGGTCTCCAAGATGCGTGTAAGGAGCAGGCGGGCGAGACGCCTGCACTCCGGTTCATGGGTCGGCGCACTTGCTTTTCTCACGCTGAATGCGCTTCTGCTCTGCGTCACGGGCTGCCGCCCCGCCGAGCCTAAAGCGGACCTGGTCATCGTCAACGGCGCGGAGCCGGAGTCGCTCGATCCGGCCATCGTGACCGGCCAGCCGGATTTGCGCGTCGTGAGCGCGTTGTTTGAAGGACTCACGCGCAGCGACCCGAAAACCGGTTCGCCCATCCCCAGCCTGGCGGAGCGCTGGGATTTGTCGCCCGACGGCCGCACCTACACCTTCCATCTCCGATCCAACCTGACGTGGTCCACCGGCGAGCCGATCGAGGCTGGCGATTTCGTTTATTCCTGGCTGCGGGTGCTGAATCCGGCCACCGCCGCCGATTACGCCGGCCAGCTTTTTTATGTGAAAAACGCCGAGGAATTCAACAGCGGCAAGCTCACCGATCCCACCGCGGTGGGAATGCGCGCGCTGGACCGGCAAACGTTCCAGGTCGAGTTGGTCAGCCCGACGCCCTTTTTCCTCGATATCTGCGCCCTCCAAACGCTGGCCGTGGCGCCGCGGCAGGCCATCGAAAAATATGGCGACCGCTGGCTCATGGCCCAGCCGTTGCCGGTGAGCGGGGCCTACCAACTGGCCTACTGGCGCATCAACGACAAAATCCGCCTGCGTAAAAACCCGCGTTACTGGGACGCCGCCAACACGCAACTCGAGTGGGTCGATATTCTGCCGATGGGCAACGCCACCACGGCCTTCAACCTGTATGAAACCGGCGAGGCCGATCTGGTCTGGGACAAGGAACTCATTCCACCGGACCTGCTGGATGTGCTCAGGAAACGGCCGGATTTCCATTCGTTCGACTACCTCGGAACCTATTTTCTCCGCGTCAATGTCACCCGCAAACCCTTGAACGATCCGCGCATTCGCCGCGCTTTGGCGCTGGCCATCGACAAGCGACGCATCGTGGAAAAAATCACGCGGGGGGGCGAAAAACCGGCACCCCACCTGACACCTTTGGGCACGGCGAATTATCGTCCGCCGACCGGTTTGGGCCACGATCCGGACCAGGCGCGGCGCCTGCTGGCCGAGGCGGGTTACCCGGGCGGTCAAGGGTTTCCCGTGTTCAGTTACATGTTCAACGCGGCGGCGGGCGGGTCGGCCAAGATTCACGAGAAAATCGCCGTCGAGCTGCAGCAGATGTGGCAAAAGGAACTGGGCATCCGGGTGGAGTTGCGGCAGGTCGAATGGAAGGTTTTTCTCGCCTCGCAAAGCGCATTGGAATATGACCTGTCACGCAGCAGTTGGGTCGGAGATTACAACGATGCCACGACTTTCCTCGACCTCTTCAAAAGCAACAACGGCAACAACCGCACCGGCTGGAAAAACCCGCGGTACGACCAACTCCTGCGCGAGGCCAATGCCGAGCCGGATCGGCGGCGGCGGGAAGCCTTGCTGCGAACCGCCGAAACCATCCTGGTGGAGGAGGAATTGCCGATCCTGCCGCTCTTCTTTTACGCGGGCCTCAATTACTACGATGCCCGAAAGATTCAGGGCATTTATCCCAACCTCATCGATCAGCATCCCATCAACGCCATCCGCAAGACCCAGCCCGGTAGTGAGCCGTGAAGCGTGAAGCGTGAAGCGTGAAGCGTGAGCGGTAAATGGTAATCGGTGTTCATCCAGGCGGGGGAGGCCGCCCAGTGTCGCTAAGATTTCATGGTCATCTTAAAGCGCCAGAGGACTGGCGCAGACCAAAACGCTTCGCGAATTCACGGCTCGTTCAAGCGGGCGCCAGCTTTTGGACTGCGCCAGTCCTCTGGCGCTTTGGGAAGGACGCTTCTGACCCGCCCCTTAATTCTCGTAGCTTCCGGGGCATCAAAGGTGGATTAATTCTGCGCCGGATCGGGAATAAAGATCTTCTGTCCCGGGAGCAAGCGTTCGGGCTTCAGGTTGGGATTCGCCTTGAGAACCTGATTCTTGGTGACCTTGATGCCTTGCTGGCGATAGGCCGCCACAATCGTGGAGAGGTTGTCGCCCGGCTTGACCTCGTACTCGTAGCCTTTTTCCGGTTTGTCGCTCCTTTCGCTGGCATTGGTGGCGGGCGGCTCCCGGTGCGGCGGCGCCACTGGCGGCGGGATTTTGACAAGCAGTTCGAGCTTGTCCATGATCAGCCGTTTGTCATCCTCGCGCTTCTTATTGAACTCGATCAGTTTTTCCTCGAACGGTTTCAGCTCGTCGCGGGTGACCACGTTATGGGGT
>JADGRT010000210.1 GCA_017880715.1 Verrucomicrobiia bacterium
CGTGGGGCTTCCATGAACCATCGTTGTAGGCCGGGTCCCCCGACCCGGCGTCGGCTGGGGGCAGCCGGCCTACAAAATGTCGCTGTAGTGTTAGGAGGGGTCCCGGCTATTGTAGAAAATGACTATCTTTTCAAACCATTCGTCACCGTATGCCGACAGCCCATCTGCAAGCGTTGGGCAATCCATTCTCAATCGCGCCGCCACATTCCCGGTTTCGGGCAAAGAATGCGGCGCTCTGCCGAGACGCCGCTACGCCCGCAAGGTGTTGAAATCGTCCCCCGTTGTCGGGGTAAAGGCCGGTGGCGATCCGGAGTTGAGGGCGTTGCGACAGCGGCTTGCAAGAGCGGGCGAGAACCAGGACTGAGGATGGACTGAATCGAATTCCGATTTCCGGGCTTGACCCCTTTATTGCAACTGGTGCTGCCCATTTGCATTGTTAGTGGTGCCAGCGGCCAATGGAGGTGCAGTGGGTGAGGACGAGACAGTCACGGGAATCGAGTTCACGCTACGATCCCGGCGGACAACCAGTGCCGACTTCAGAAAAGGATGCTTCCTGGTGTCACGGCGGGCCGTGATCTCGCCGTGAAGCCAAGCTTCGGCTGGAGCTGGCTCTAAAGTCCAACAAGCTCTCTCGGCGTCACCGCCGTGGCGGTAGCCGAGGCGATAGGCAACCCCTGCGGAGGCGGTCGCAAGCACCGCTACGGCCAGTAAACTGAGAACCATCAATCGTGTCTTCATAGGGTGTGTTCGAGTGGTCAATTCTTATGGACCTCTTTGGCTATAAACATGTTCAATCCCGACCAAAGACCATGCTAAAGATTTCGCCTGGTCCAGCAGCGACAGAACGCTCCAATGCAGGTCAGCGCGGGTTAAGGCTTTTTGTTGAAAACCCCGTAACGGCGTCTCGGGAGAGCGCCGCCAACTGTCCCTAATGGGTGACCCGTTTAAGAACGAGCGAAGCCCGGCGAAAAATGTCTTTCCTAGCCGCCGGAATTTCTGTTTGAATTCGGGCGTTGATGAAATTGTTGGTTATCGGTTCGGGCGGCCGCGAACACGCCCTCGTCTGGAAGTTGGCGCAATCCCCGCACCTCACTCACCTGTGGTGCGCGCCCGGCAACGCCGGCATTGCCGCCGAACGCCTGGTCCACAACCAGTCCGTGGTCGAATGTGTCCCTCTAACCGCCGAAGATTTGCCCCGTCTGCTGGCCTTTGCCCAGGAGCACCACGCCGACCTGACGGTCGTGGGTCCCGACCACCCCCTGGCGATGGGCATCGTCGATCTGTTTCAAAGCCATGGCCTGCGCATTTGGGGGCCGAACCGGAAGGCCGCCCAGTTCGAGTCCTCGAAGGTGTTTGCCCAAAGCTTCCTGGAACGGCACGGCATTCCCACCGCGCCAGCGGGCACTTTCACCGATCCGGCATTAGCGTCGCGCTTTGCGGCATCGCTGGGCGGCCGTTGCGCGGTCAAGGCCGATGGCCTGGCTCTGGGCAAAGGCGTTATCATTTGCCGCGACATGGCTCAGGCAGACCGGGCCATCGAAGACATTTTGGTTCGCAAAACCTTTGGCGCCGCCGGCGATCAACTGGTCATACAAGAGTTGCTGCAAGGCATGGAGCTCTCGCTGCATGCGCTTTGCGACGGCGTCACCGCCCACCTTTTCCCCACCTCCCAGGATCACAAACGCGCGCTCGATGACGACCAGGGACCCAACACCGGCGGCATGGGCGCCTATTCGCCGACTCCGTTTCTGACCGAATCCGAATTGAACCATGTGCGCCAGGTTATTCTTGATCCATGGCTCCAGGGCTGCGCGGCCGACGGCATCGACTATCGCGGCTTATTGTATCCGGGAATCATGCTGACCGCCGCCGGACCGAAAGTCCTGGAGTTTAACGCTCGTTTCGGCGACCCGGAAACCCAGGTCTATCTCACGCGGCTGGAAAACGATCTGGTTGAACTGCTCGAGGCGTGCGTCAACGGAACCTTGGACCGAGTCGCGCTCCAATGGAGTCAAACGGCCTCGGTTTGTGTGATTATGGCCTCGGGTGGCTATCCTGGATCTTATGCCAGGGGCAAAATCATTTCCGGTCTGGCCGAAGCCAGCCAATTGCGCAACACCAAGGTTTTTCACGCTGGCACGGCGCGCCAGGGCGACCGGATCGTCACCAGCGGCGGTCGGGTGCTGGGCGTGACCGCTTGGGCTGCGGATTTGCCCTCCGCTCGAACCGCTGCCTACCGGGCGGTGGACCAAATCAAATTCGAAGACGCCTGTTTCCGGCGCGATATCGCGTCCAAAGCTTTATAAGGAATTGCCATGAAAACGATCCTATCCGCCAACCTGTTTGCCATCGGCATGGCGAGCGCGCTGCTCATCGATTCGAAACCCGCCGCCGCCGCTGAAACCCTGGTCTATCCTCCGTTCAAGGAAGTGTTCGACCTGGTGCGATCCAATCTCACGGACACGGGCGAAGCCGAACTGAATCGGGCGGCGGTGCGGGGACTGTTCCAGCAGTTGAAATCGCAAGTTATCCTGGTGACCAACACCGCGGCCCCGGCCAGCGACGATCCGTCGCCGCTGCTCAACCAGAACCGGTGCTTGGACGAAGCCTTTGCCTATTGGCGGGTGCAACGCGTGGCCAAAGGCCTGGCCGGGCAAATCGTTTCCGCGTTTGCGCAATTGAACGCCAGCAACCAGCTCAAGGGCGCGGTCCTGGATCTGCGTTTCGCCGGCGGCACGGATTATCAGGCCGCCGCCCAAGCCGCCGATTGTTTTCTCGGCGCTGAAATGCCTCTATTGACATGGGGTGAAACCACCGTCAAGTCCACCACCAAAACGAATTCCCTCACCTTGCCGGTGGTCGTCCTCATCAACCAAAACACGGTGGGCGCCGCGGAAGCGCTGGCGGCCATTCTGCGCCACACGAGCGCGGGCCTCCTGATCGGCTCCACCACCGCCGGTCAAGCCATGCTTTTCAAGGAATTCACGCTGAGCAACGGACAGCGTCTGCGCATCGCCACCGAGCCCATTCGGCTGGGCGGCGGCAAGCCGCTTCCGCCGCAAGGCTTGACGCCCGACATCCAGGTGGCCGTGCCGCCGGCCGACGAACGCGCGTTTTACGCGGACGCGTACAAAGTGGTGACTAATCCGTTAGCCGCCAGCCTCCGGGAAGGACTCGCCAGCCAAACCAACGCGGCCACCGCCACCAACCGTTCCGCCCGCCGTCTCAACGAAGCCGAATTGGTCCGCCGACAGAAAGAAGGTCTGAGCCCGGATGATGAACCCGTCGTCGCCGGCGCGCCCGCGGCCGAAATCGCTCCGGCCACCCTTCAAGATCCCGCCCTCGCCCGCGCCCTGGATTTGCTGAAAGGCCTGGCCGTGGTGCAACCGCGGCTGAAACGGCCTTGATTTCACCGTTGACGTTTTGACGCCGCCACCCCACCTTGACGCGGCCTTTTGGGTCTAAGGCATTAACCCTGACATGAAAACGATCCTGTTTGTTTGCACCGGCAATATTTGTCGCAGTCCGATGGCCGAAGCTCTGTTTCGCAAGGCCGTCAAAGGCCGCGGCGAATACCGCGTCTGCTCAGCCGGCGTCGGAACCCTCGATGGCCAGCCGCCGAGCCCGCACGCCATCCGCGCGCTTCAGGAATGGGGCATCGACATCTCCGACCTGCGCAGCCGCCAACTCACCCAGCAAGCGATCCGGGAAGCCGATTACATCTTCGGCATGACCCACAGCCATGTGGACACCATCATGTTGCTCTATCCCCACGCAACCGAAAAAGTGTTTTTGCTGCGGGAATTCGACGAGAGTGTCGAGGTTCGCGACAAGGAAATCGGCGATCCCATCGGAGGATCTTACGACGTCTATCGATCTTGCCGCGACCAAATTCAAAAAGCCGTCCCTTCCATATTAAACTTTATCGAACAGAACTCGGCCCTAACAGCCGGAGCCTCGTTCACCAAAGCCATCGCCATCGCCATCGGCGCGGATCATCGGGGCTTTGAACTCAAGGAATTCCTTAAGGCTCACCTGCAACGCAAAGGTTTGAGCGTAAACGATTTTGGCACCACCAGCACCGCCGCCTGCGATTATCCTGATTTCGGCAAGGCCGTGGCCCAAGCGGTCAGCGCCCAAACGGCCGATTGGGGCCTGCTCATCTGCTCCACGGGCGTCGGCATGAGCATCACCGCCAACAAATACCCCGGCGTGCGCGCCGCCCTGGTCATCGACGAGAACATGGCAACCCTGGCCAAGCAGCACAACAACGCCAACATTCTCTGTTTGGGGGCTCTCTTCACCGCCCGCGAAAAAGCGGAAAAAATTGTGGATGCGTTCCTGGCGGCGCATTTCGAGGCCGGGCGCCATCAGCGGCGGCTCGAAAAACTGGATGACGCCAACCAGGCGGCGAGCGTGCGCTTGCGAAACGTGGATCCTGAGATTTCCAACCTGATCGCACTGGAAAAACAGCGACAACAGGAAAACATCGAGCTGATCGCCAGCGAAAACTTCACCAGCCCGGCCGTCATGGAAGCCCAGGGTTCGGTTTTGACCAACAAATATGCCGAAGGTTATCCCGGCAAACGCTGGTACGGCGGCTGCGAGCATGTGGACCAGGCGGAACTGCTGGCCATTGAGCGCGCCCAACGACTCTTTGGCGCCGAGCACGCCAACGTGCAGCCCCATTGCGGCAGCGCGGCCAACATGATCGTTTATTTCGCCTTCCTCAAGCCCGGCGATCGAATTCTCACGATGAATCTCAGCCATGGCGGCCACCTCACCCATGGCCATAAAGCCAATTTCTCCGGCCGCTTCTTCGACGCCATCCATTATGGCGTCAGCCCCAAAGACGAGCAAATCGATTACGACGAACTGGCCCGGTTGGCGCGGGAATCCAAACCGCGCATGATCACCGTCGGCGCCAGCGCCTACCCGCGCCTCATCGATTTCAAACGCATGGGCGAGATCGCCCGCGAGGTGGGCGCCTACCTCCTGGCCGACATCGCGCACATCGCCGGCTTGGTCGCCGCCGGCCTGCACCCCACCCCGGTGGGCCACGCTGATTTCATCACTACCACCACGCACAAAACGCTGCGCGGTCCGCGGGGCGGGCTGATCCTCTGCGCGGAAAAGTTCGCCAAGGAAATCGATTCGCAAACGTTCCCGGGCGTGCAAGGCGGACCGCTGGAGCATGTGATTGCCGCCAAGGCCGTTTGTTTCCATGAAGCCCTGCAACCGGCCTTCAAAGTGTATCAGCTCCAGATATTAAAGAACGCCAAAGCCCTGGCCGACGGCCTCAAACGCAACGGCTACCGGCTGGTCAGCGGCGGCACGGACAACCACCTGATGCTCGTGGACGTGGGTGCCCGCGGCATCACCGGCAAGGATTGTCAAAATGCCCTCGATAACGCCGGCCTCACGGTCAATAAGAACACCATCCCCGGCGAAACTCGTTCGCCCTTCCAAGCCAGCGGCATACGACTGGGCACCCCCGCCGTGACCACCCGCGGCATGAAGGAAACCGAGATGGCCGCCATCGCCGACATGATCAGCGAAGTTTTGCTCGATATTAAAAATATTGACGCGGCGCGGCGAGTGCGCGAACGTGTCCGAGAATTAACCGCTAGATTCCCGTTGCTGTATTAAACGGCGCTTTTAGTAATCCACGGATGGGAACCAGGCCGTTATCGATTGGTATCCCGGGATATCAACGGAACACGCAGGTCGTCTCCGAGATTGTCTGCGCGGTTGACCTGCCAACATTAAAAACACATTTTGACTATGCCAAAACCAACTTTAAAAGCTGCCAAACCCAAAGCGGCTCCGCGCAAGCGATTGAAACCGCTCGAGGAGATGGTCGCCAACGCCAACGCCGCCGCGAAAATCGTTACCCCGGCCGCCACCCCGCCGCCA
>JADGRT010000211.1 GCA_017880715.1 Verrucomicrobiia bacterium
AATTCGGTGGCGCCTTTCAACAGTTTTTCATCCGCCATTTCGCCATGCATGTCCGCCCCGACCGCCTTGATTTCGCTCACCGGCAACAGCGTGTACAGTTGGGGTTTCTGGCTGATCGTGGAAATGAAGTTCGTGAACAGGATATCGACGTGGTCCACGTCGCCTTTGATGAACCGGTCGGAGGCGAATTTGGCGATCGCCCGCGCTTCGCTGAAGAGGGGGACGTCCTTGTAGGTGAACTCGGCGGCCAAGTGCCGTTTGGTCCGGGCCACGAACTGGGAACCTTTGCGGCCGGCCGCGATGAATACGGTCTGTTCCGGATCGCATTGGGCGGCCTCTCGGAGCAGGTTGCTATTCAATCCGCCGCAGAGTCCCTTGTCGGTGCTGACCAGAATCACCGCCCGCTTGCGAACCGGGCGTTCTTCCATCAGCGGATGCTGGAAATCACCCGCGTGATGGGTCACCTCGGCCAGGACGTTGTTCATCATGGCCGCGTAGGATCTGCCCGCCAGCGCTGCTTGCTGGGCCTTGCGCATCTTGGACGACGCCACCATCTGCATCGCCTTGGTGATCTGCGAGGTGTTCTTAATCGACTTGATGCGCCGACGTATGTCGCGGGTGCTGGCCATGGCTTACTGGTATGTCTGTTTGAACTCCGTCACCACTGCCTTCAGATCGGCTGCCAGCGGATCGCTCAGGGCCTTTTCTTTGGCTATCCGCGCGAGCACATCCGCCTTCCGGTTGGTCAGATAATCCGTCAATTTCGCCTGAAAATCGCGAATCTTATCGATGGCAACGTCATCGAAGTACCCATTCTGAACGGTCCAGAGCACCGCCGCCTGCACCTCGATGGGGATCGGGTTGTATTGCGGCTGTTTGAATACCTCCACGATGCGTTTGCCGCGTTCGATCTGGGCCTGGGTCTTGGCGTCCAAGTCCGAGCCGAACTGGGCAAAGGCCGCCAATTCGCGGAACTGCGCCAGCTCGAGCTTGATGCGGCCGGCCACTTGTTTCATGGCCTTGATCTGCGCCGCCGAACCCACGCGCGACACCGAAATACCGACCGAAATGGCGGGCCGGATGCCCTGGTAAAAAAGATCGGTTTCCAGGAAAATCTGGCCGTCGGTGATGGAGATCACATTCGTCGGAATGTAGGCCGAAACGTCGCCCATCTGGGTTTCGATAATGGGCAGGGCGGTCAGCGAACCATTTCCGTAATTTTCACCGACGCGCGCCGACCGTTCCAGCAAGCGGCTGTGCAGATAAAAGACGTCGCCCGGATACGCCTCACGGCCCGAGGGGCGCTTCAAAATCAGCGACACCTGGCGATAGGCCTGGGCGTGCTTGGATAAATCGTCGAAAATGATCAACGCATCCATGCCATGGTCCATGAACCATTCGCCGATCGCGGCCCCGGCAAACGGCGCCAGGTACTGGTTGGTAGCCGAGTCGGACGCCGCCGCCACCACGATGATCGTGTAAGGCATGGCGCCTTCCTTTTCGAGCACATTGATGACGCGGGCGATGTTGGACTGCTTCTGGCCGATGGCGACGTAAATGCTGTAGAGCGGCCGAAAATCCTTGTCCTTGGCGGCTTCGGCCGCGCGGTTGAGGCGCGCCTGGTTTATGATCGTGTCGATGCAAATCGTGGTCTTGCCCGTCGAGCGGTCGCCAATGATCAGCTCGCGTTGGCCGCGGCCGATGGGGATCATGGCGTCGATGGCCATGATGCCGGTCTGGACTGGCTGGCTGACGGATTTGCGCTTGATGATGCCGGGCGCGATTTTCTCGACCGGGTAGAAAGCATCGCCGCTAATGGGGCCTTTGCCATCCAGGGGTTCGCCCAGGACGCTGACCACACGGCCGAGCAAGCCCTTGCCCACCGGCACTTGGAGCAACCGGCCGGTGGTATGCACCTCCTGGCCTTCCTTGATGTGCGCGTACTCGCCGATGATAATGGCGCCGACTTCGGTTTCCTCCAGGTTGAGGGCCAAGCCCATGGTGCCATGGCCGAAATCGATCATCTCGTTCATCATCACGTCGGTCAGGCCTTCAATCTTGGCCACGCCGTCGCCGATTTCGCGGACGACGCCGACGTTTTGCCGAATGACGGCTGATTTCACGCCCGCAATTTGGGCTTCGATGTCTTGCAGTAGGGTGCTCATGTTCAATTAAAACTGTTCGACCAGCTCGGTCAACCGGGCGCGGACACTGCCGTCATACACGTCGCTGCCCACTTGGACGCGCAGGCCGCCCACCAGCTCTGGATTTTCGGCGAAGGAGAAGTCCAACCCCGGCCCGTAATGCTTTTGCAGGCTGTCTTTCACCGCGGCCTGTTGGGTTGGATCCAGCGGAACGGCGCTTTCCAGGCGCGCGGTCCGACGGTCCATCGCCAGCCTCAATAGCCGCTGGAAATGCGCCAGGATGGCGAGGTACCCGCGCGGTTTCCGGGCAATGACCTGTTGCACGGCCTGCCGCACGCGCATCTCGTCGAGCTGGCCGGCCGCTCCGCAAGCGCGGAACAACTGTTTGGCATCCCGTCGCGCCTGTTTGGAAATCTTCATCGTGCCACGCCTCTTTTAATTTGAAATTTCAAATCTCAATGGGATATCGCTCAGGCAGCCAGTTCCCGGTTGGTTTCCTCGATCAACCGCCGCTGATCGTCGGCGGTGAGAACCTTGCCGGCGACGGCGGCAGTGGTTTGCACCACCAACCGGCCGATTTCGCGCTTCAGCTCGGTGAGCATGCGGGCCTGGTCGAGCGTGGTGGCTTCCCGGGCTTTGGCTACGATTTGCTCCGCGGCGGCGATGGCCTTTTGCGTCTCAACTTCCTGGATCCTGATCGCCGCAGTGCGGGCCTCGACGATCAACTGGTTGGCCCGGATGTTGGCCTGATTCAGGATGGCCTGCCGCGCGGCCTCGGTTTTGGCCAGTTCTTCCTTTATTTTTTCCGCGTTGGCGACGCTGTCGGCGATCTGCTGTCGGCGTTGTTCCAGCAAAGCCAGGATCGGCTGGTAGGCCCAGCGCCACAGCACGAACAGAATGATGCTGAAATTGACCGTTTGAGCGATCAACTTCGGCCAGTAAATGCCCAAGGCTTCGATGGTCTCGCCCATAACAGTCCGGGGTTAGTGCTTCACCACGAAATAAACGAGGATCGCCAGACCTTCCGCAAAGGCCATGCCGAGCAACGCCACCATGAATATTTTCCCGAAAGCGCCGGGATTGCGACCGATGGCCTCCGAGGCCTTGGAACCAACCATTCCCACGCCAATGGCGGCGCCCAAGCCAACGAGGGCGACAGGAAGGTTGCCAGTAAGTTCTGCAAGTATGGGCATCATATAACTATTTGCTTCTAGGGTTTGGGGTTGGCGCGATGACCCGCGCCGAAGCACGGTCCTCATCGCAAAGTTTGCTCAATGGGCGGCCGGCGATTCCTCCTCGATATGCATGCAGAGCGTGCCGATGAACGCAATGCACAACATCGTGAATACCAGGGCCTGCACCACCGCCACGATCAGCTCCAAAAAGTAAAATGGCACCGCGGCCAATCCCAGCGGCAGCATCGGGAGCATGATGGTCAGGACGCTTTCGCCACCATAGATGTTGCCATACAGACGCATGGCCAGCGCCACCGGCCGAATCGCAATGGAAATCACCTCGATCAGCCCCACAAACAGGAAAACCAGCGACAAAGGAATCGCCGCCGCTCCGGTGATGCCGCCCTTGATTCCAAAAACATGTTTCAGCAATCCCCCGAAGCCGTTGTACCGGACCGCCCAAATCGTGCTCATGATAAAAAAGATGCCGGACAGCGCCACCGTGGTATTCGCGTCGGCGGTCGGCGGCCGAAACCAGGGCACGTCGGCATGTTCCAGAGCGAAGGGCAACGAGCTGTGGGCGGCCGGTTTGCCGTACCCAATGCTGCCAAAGCCGGGCAACAGATCGGTCAGATTCGCGATCAATATGAAAAGAAAGAAGGTCGCCACCAGCGGAAAACACCAATGAACCACCTTGGGCTCGAGCAGGCCCTTGGTCATGTCCTCCAGCCCTTCAACCACCATTTCCAGGAGGTTTTGCAGGCCCGTCGGCACCAAGCTCAGCTTCCGGGTGCCCAGTTTGATCACGGCAAAAATAAAGGCCAGGATGATCCAGGTGACCACGATCGTGTTGGTAACCGGAAGCGGGCCGATGTGGAAAAGCGTCGGGGCAGCCATGGGCACCGCCGGACCCGCCTCGGCATGTTCGGCCGCCACCGAGGACACCGCCCCAGCCGACATACATCCCAATGTTAATAATATCCAAATTCGCCGCATGATTTCTTCAACGCCGTCACCCCGCACCCAAAGTCACCGAAACCCGATTCGTGCAAAAACCGGGAAACGCTGCCCGATAATGGCGGCTTTCTCAAGGCTTATTTCGAAAAAAAGGCCACCGCTTCGGCATACTTCACGCCGGTTCCACCAAAAATGTCCAAAGCGGAACCGATGGTCAAGTCGATGCGTCCCCGTCCCAACCGCGTCACCAGCTCCAGATCCGCCAGCGACCTGGCCCCGCCCGCGTAGGTGGTCAAAATGGGCGCCCAACTCCCGAGATTCTCCACTAATTCGCTGTCAATCCCCTGGCAGAGGCCTTCCACGTCCACCGCATGGATGAGGAATTCGTCGCAATAAGCCGCGAGTCGGTCCAGGGTTTCCCGATTGACCGCGAGCTGGGTGAATTTCTGCCAGCGATCGGTCACCACCCAGTAATCGTTTCCACGCCGGCGACAGCTCAAATCCAACACCAACCGCGATTTTCCGATGGCGGCCACCAGCGCTTTCAGGCGTTCCCAATCAACTTCGCCTTCGCGGAAAACCCAGGAGGTGACGATGACGTGGGAGGCTCCGACGGCCAGGTACTCGCGTGCGTTATCCAGCCGAATCCCCCCGCCAACCTGCAACCCTCCGGGATACGCGGCCAGCGCCTCTTTCGCGGCCGCCTCGTTGTCCGGTCCCAACATGATCACATGGCCACCCCGCAGACCGTCTCTTTTATACAGCTCGGCGTACCAGGCACTCGAACGCTCGGAAACGAAATGGGTGCGCAACCCGCCATCCTGATCGTTCAGCGTCCCGCCGACGATCTGCTTTACCTTGCCTTCGTGGATGTCAATGCACGGTCGAAACACCACGGCAAGCTACTCGGAATTCCCGGATGGGAAAAGGAATATGCGGGGAAAACACGAGCCTCTGCCCTAAAAACACCTTGCCGGCGTAGCGGCGTCTCGGCAGAACGCCGCATTCTTTGCCCGAAACCGGAAAGTTGGCGGCGCTCTGCCGAGTCGCCGCTACGGGGTTTTTCAGCCGAAGCTTATGTCCAGAGGTGACCCCGCCATTTTTTAACCCACTGGATTGATTCGTAAATCCCGAAGGGCAAACAACGATGCGTCCTCCAAATACCGCAACCGCCGCGCCCCGTCTTTCCGCTTAGCCCCAAACCGTTCCCGGTTCGCCGCAAACACCCCGTTCACAAACGCCTTCGATCCCAACACCGCCCCGTCCACAAAATACCGCACCCGACACCGCACATATTCCGGCAGCGGCAGTCTCCCCTTTTGCTCCACCACCGCCTTCACCCGCTCCCGATCCATCCCGCATCGCACCGTTCGCTCCCCAGGCGCGTTCACCCCTTCCACCGCCCCCGGCCCATACAACCACACTCGATACGCTTCCATCGCCTTCCCAACTCCCACCGTCTGTCCTGCCACCGCCGCAATCACCACCGGATACGCCGACCGGCTCGCGCGTTTCCCCGCCACCGCCACCGCATACCCGCACCACCGATAATCCTTTGGATCCCCCACCAGACCCGCCCGCACCGGATTCAAATCGATATA
>JADGRT010000212.1 GCA_017880715.1 Verrucomicrobiia bacterium
CCCTAACCCGGCGAATCGGGCTGAATTAATCCTAGAAAGGCAGTTGAGCCGCAAAAAAGCACAAAAGGCTCAAAATATCAACCAGTTCCCGCGCCGGGTTCGGGGTGGTGGCTTATGGCTGGTCCCGGTTCGATGCCTATGGCTACGCGGGTTCAACTTACACGGTCAAGACTACTGTGATAGACCCGTTCGGCCAGCGCCGCATCTGCGCCACCCTTTTGACGGTAACCCCCGGCACGGGCGCCGGGCTGCAATGCCCGCCCAATGTCGTGACGAATTGCGGTCCAGCCGGCGGTCAGTATGTCTTTTACCAGGTGGGTCTATGCAACCCGAGCTATACCGTGACCAGCTTACCGCCTTCGGGGAGCCTTTTCCCCAATGGCGTGACCAAAGTGGTCGCCGATGCCACCAATCCGAACGGAGTGAAAGAGACTTGTACCTTCAACGTGACCGTCAATTGCGGCACCCTCGTGGGGATCGCCCAGAGCGGCGGCACGAACCTGACTTTGA
The DNA here is from genome assembly GCA_017880715.1 of Verrucomicrobiia bacterium. Taxonomy (GTDB): domain Bacteria; phylum Verrucomicrobiota; class Verrucomicrobiia; order Limisphaerales; family UBA1319; genus JADGRT01. The sequence goes on from JADGRT010000212.1 coordinate 511, forward strand.
ACTGGAACGGGGGCGGCACCTTGCAGCAGGCGGCGACGATCCCCGGGCCGTGGATCACCGTTTCAAACGCGTCGAGCCCATTCCGGGTCCGCATCCTGGGAGGCCAGGGATACTACCGGGTCGCCCAGTAATCCTGATTATCCGGCGAATCCCGAGTGCCGGGGCGCAGGGAACCGACGCCACGGATGCTATCTTCCCCCTTCCAAAAAGGGAATGGTCAAGGGACCTTGTGGCAGAACGGCGATGCGGGCGGTGGGGCCGAGCTCTTCGAGCAGGGCGGCAATCGTGCCGCCGATGTCGTGGCATGGAGCGAGGTGAGCGGCCTGAACCACGTCGTCGGGCAGCGAACTATGCAGTAAGACGCGCGCTTTTTTCTGAATCAATGCCTGGATGTGAACCTGCCATTGTTCCGGCAGCGTGACCTTCGAGCTGGCCAGTTTGGCCAGGACTTCTTCGGGCCCCGAGACGCTGCGCAGGAACCGGTCGTAGGGACTGCCCGGGGGCGTGCCTTCACGACATTCGCACGCTAGAATCAGGGTGCCGCCGGGCTTCAAAATACGCGCGCCAGCGCTCATGCCTTTGACCCCCTGGTAGAGGTTCAAGTCCAGGGGGTATCCACTGTTCGTGGTCAGGACGATCTCGAACGGATCGCGCACGGGCTGCATCGCGGAACGCCGGACGAAATCCGCGCCTTGTTTGTGGGCGGCAATCAGGTGACCGGCAAAGACCCCGGTGATTTGCCGTCGCTCATTCAAAGTCACATTGAGCAGGAAGCTCGGGCCCACTCGCGTGGCGATGTCACGGAGTTCCTCCCAGAGAGGATTGCCAACGGTAATGCCAAAGGCCGCGTGGGGATCGCCAATGTTTCGAACACCGTGATTGCTTAGGATGGTGCGCAATCCGGCGACGCCAGGCATAATGCCCTTGGGACCGCCGCTAAATCCGGCGAAGAAATGCGGTTCGATGAAACCGGTGATGATCCGCACATCCGCCTCGACCAGACGGCGGTTGATGAGGGCAGGGGAGCCGTCGCGGGTCGTTCCCAATTGGACCAAATCCTCCGCTTTTTGGCAGTCATGGTTGAGCACCCGATAATGATTGACCACCGCCGGAGTTAGCAGGCGCTCCCATTCGCCGGGAGGACTCGGGCGATGGGATCCGGTGGCGTTAAGCAAGGTGATCTGTTGCCGGGGAATATCGCTCAAAAAATCCAGCAGCCAGGGAATAAGCCGGTCGTTCGGCGTAGCCCGGGTGGCGTCGGTGAAGACGATGCAGATTTTATCGCCGGGATGAATCCAATCTAATAAGGGTCGGGCTGCCACCGGATGGCGGAGAGCTTCGCGGACGGCCGCGCGTTCGTCGGGCAAGCCTTGGATTGGGCGGGGTTCGATAACCGTGGTGCGAGCCTCGGGCAAATCCACGGGCAAATAACTCTGACCGTACGCGAGGGGAACTTTCATGGTGGGCGCATGCTAAGCCGGTTCGGCCCCTGCGGCAACACTCGAATTAAAGTTGCCAAAAGAACCGAGCACGTTAACTTGGGGCGGCTCTTGATTCGGTTTCAAGGGCTGGGAACCGAATGCTTGCATGTTGTTATCGCCTTTTGCCCGCCGTTTCTTTCGCACCTTCGGGTCGCTGAAACTGGCTGTGGTTACGCTGGCCGCCCTGGCGGTGGTGTTGACCCTGGCCACGATTTATGAATCCAAAACCTCCACCCGGCAGGTGCAGGCGCTGGTATATCAAAGCTGGTGGTTTATCACGTTGTTGTTTGCCCTGGCGCTGAACGTTTTCTGCTCGGCGATGACCCGGTACCCCTGGAGGAAGTCCCAGACCGGTTTTGCGATCACCCACCTGGGCATTCTGGTCATGCTCGTTGGCTCCATCGTCGGCCTGCTGTGGGGACTCGAAGGCAGCATTACCATCCAGGAAGGCGGTCCGTCCCGGAACATCCTCAACCAGGATTTTGAGGTTCTACAGATTCGTCGATTGGACACCGGCGCCCAGGTCAGTGTGCCGCTGGGATTGGACCAACACCGATTGCCTACCGGCGCCACGCGAAAGCTCAAGACCGGCTCGCTGCCGGTGCAAATTACTTTGCAGGCGGCCTATGCTAACACGATGGAGGAGTTGATAGTGCAGGCTGGCGGGGCGGCGGTGAAGCCGGCTGTGCGTTTCACGCTGACGAGCAAGATGGGCGGCGGCGACACGAATGAACTGAAACTCACCGAATGGCTGATTGCGCAGGATCCGCAGCGGCAGGCGGTATCTTTTGGCCCCGCGTTATTCCGGATTGAAGCGGTGGATTCGGCTGAGGCGCTAAAACAAAAGCTCCAACCACCGTCCAAAGCGGTCGCAAAAGGCAAAGGGATCCTAAATATCGAAGTGAACCGACAGCCGTTCTCCCTGCCGGTGGAGGATTATTTGGGCAAGGAATTCAAGACGAGCGATGGACGGATCACCGTGCGATTACAGCAATACTTTGCGGATTTCCGCATGGACACCCAAAAAAAGCAGCCGACCTCGGCTTCGGATCAACCCAGGAATCCCGCGGTGGCCTACGAAGTGGTGACGCCCGAAGGGAAAGGCGGGGGATTTGTTTTTGCCGATTTTCCGGAGATGGGAATATGGCACAGCGAAACTCTGGCTGAGGGCGCCGTCAAAGCCGCTTACCAGTTCGATCGCAGCGGCCTGGGATTCGAAGGTCATGGCGGCGGGGCCAACACCTTCACCGTGCTGGCCGGACCCGAATCGCAGTTGCATTACGTGTCAAAATCGCCCGAGGGCGGTTTTAGCGCCGGCGCGCTCCAGGTGGGCGGGACGGTTTCGGCAGGATGGAAGATGGCCGCCGAGGTGAAGATCGAGGAGTTCTATCTTCGTCCGAAAATTGCCAAGCGCTACGCGCCCGCGCCCGAGGAGGCCAATTTGTTTCCGGGCCTGGATTTGGAGGCGCGACAGGGAGGTGAATCGCAGCAACTCCAGTTGCGCTGGGGCGAGCCCAAGCTTTTGGCGATGGGCGGCGTAACGAATGAACTCAGCTACCGGATGGCGGCGCTCCCGTTGGATTTTTCGATCGAGCTGAAGAAATTTGCCGCGCCCAAATACGAAGGCACGGCCATGCCCGCCGCCTTCGAAAGCTATGTGCGGGTGACCGACCTGAAGAGCGGCGAGGCGATCGAGAAGAAAATCTGGATGAACCATCCCCTGAACTACCACGGCTACCGCATTTCGCAGTCCGGGTATGTGGAAGGCGCCAACGGCGAACCGACCCGTTCCACGCTGCAACTGCTGCGCGATCCGGGATCCCCGCTGAAATGGCTGGGATCGATCCTCATCATGTTGGGCCTGGTCAGCGCGTTCTATTTCAACCCGCATTCGGTGAAAGACAAACCCCTGGCAACGGACGAAGAAACGCTGGCAGCCGCTTCGAAATAAACCCTCAGGAATTCACATGAGACAGACGGTTTTACTGCTATTATTGTTCGGCTGGGTCAACGTTTATGCCGGAACCGACCTGGCGCCCCTGCAATCGCTCGCCGTCCAGGATGGCGGTCGCGTCAAGCCGTTCGATTCCTTCGCGCGCGAAAGTCTGCTCAAACTGGCGGGCCGCGCGAGCTGGGAGAAGGAACCCGGCGTAAAACTGCCCGCCATCGAAGTGCTGGCCGACCTGATGCTGGGCACGAACGACTGGGAACAGGCGAAGCTCATCCGGTGCGGCTATCGGCCACTCAAACAGAAACTGGGACTGACCGAAGATCGCAACTTCTTTAGTTTCGCCGAACTGGCTGGCAACCGCGAACTGGAACGTATGGTGGGCGAGCTGTCAGCCCGCAACGAGCGCACCAGCGACATGTCACGCGTGGAAAGCGAGGCTTCGAGCCTGTGGGAGAAGCTGCATGGACTGCAAGGTCTCACCACCGGAAACGCCATAAAGCTGGTTCCGCCCATGGGCGGCAAGGCTGCCGGATGGCTCGCTGTCAAGGATGCTCCGAAGGTTCATGGAACCAATGGAGTTGCCTTGTTGACGGCGTTCAGCGTCATGACTCGCGCCTATCGTTCCTCGGATGATGCGGGCTTGGCCTCGGCGGCGGCGGCATTCAAGTCCGCCGTCCAGCGTCTCGCGCCGCAGTCTTATCCGGACGAGCTGACGGTAAAACGTGAATTGACATACAACCGGCTGCATCCCTTCCGGCTCTCCTGGATTTTCTATTTATTCTCCTTCATCGGGTTGTTGCTGGCCCGGGGCAGGGCGGGGCGTCCGGGTTTGTTTTATTGGCCGGGGATGGTTTTATTCGTGATCGCGTTGGGTTTGCAGGTTTATGGTTTTACCTTGCGCTGCCTGATTGCCGGCCGGCCGCCGGTGACCAACATGTACGAGGTGGTGATTTGGATGGCTTTGGGCGCCGCCGTTTTTGCGCTGGGTTTCGAGCTGTACTATCGGAACCGGATTTTTGCCCTGGCCGCCGCGGCGGTCAGCGTATTGGGCCTGGTGCTGGCCGATAATTTGCCCACGGTGCTGGATCCCAGCATTCAACCGCTGGTGCCCGTCCTGAAATCGAATTACTGGCTGACGGTGCATGTCTTGACGATCACCCTGGGTTATGCCGCGTTTATGCTGGCCCTGGGTTTGGGGCACGTGGTGGTCGGGTATTATGTGTTTAAACCCAAGGCGCAGGCGAAGATCGATGAACTCACGCAATTCAACTACCGCACGATGCAAATTGGCGTGCTGTTTTTGACGGCCGGAACCATTCTGGGCGGGTTGTGGGCCGAGCAATCGTGGGGTCGTTTCTGGGGCTGGGATCCGAAGGAAACCTGGGCGCTGATTGCGCTGCTGAGTTATCTCGTCGTCCTTCATGGGCGTTTTGCCGGTTGGATGGGCGGCTTCGCGTTGAACGTGGCTTCCATCGTCTGTTTTCAAACCATCATCATGGCTGCTTACGGCGTTAATTATGTCCTGGGCAGGGGATTGCACAGCTATGGATTCGGCGTGGGCGGCGAATGGGCGGTGGGCTCCTACGTGGCCCTCGAGTTCCTGTTGGTCGGACTGGCCACGTGGCGATATAAGTTGGCGAAAGCGACTGCCAAGTAGCTAACGAGGGAAGCCCCACTGGCTTGCCACGATCAGGGACGGGCAGCGTTCGATCATGGCGACTGCCGGGAGATTCTGTCCGAATTTGAATCGACCGCGACCTCTGAGGCGATGTGAGAGGCTGACCAGGCTCAAAGACTGCTCCCAATACCGGCCATTCAGACCGACGCCGAGACCCCCAGCAGGTCATAGCGGACGATGGTGCCTTCGGGCATTTCGGTGCGGCGGGAGGCGGTCCAGAGGCGGATGG
>JADGRT010000213.1 GCA_017880715.1 Verrucomicrobiia bacterium
GTTGGAGACTGGCGCTCGCGGAAGATATTACAAAGGGACAGACAAATAATTTGCGGAGACGCAAAGGCGCGCGATAACGCGGTCGGAGGATGCACTCTTGAGTTTGCCGACGCGGAAGGCTTTGACGGCCTTCCTGGCGGCGGCGGCGGTATCTGTGCGCCACGCCTCCAGGCGGCGTTTGCGGAGCAATTCCTCCAGCATGGCCTGCTCGTCCGCAGGCAGCGCTTCGCCGGAGGTCAGCACTCGATCCAAAGTCATAGTAGCCATAAAGTCTCGCTGTTCACAGGTTGTTTGTAAGCCCGGTAGCCGAAAGCGTCAATAGGGAAAATGAGCCTCCTTACGTCGGCTTCTACCGGATTGCTACCCTTTCTTCTCCCGGGGTTTGCCGGCGTGATGGACGCGCAGGGAGTAGCCTTTCCCATTTTCGTAGGGCTCGACGGTGGCGGTGATTTCCAGGACGGGATAGCGCACCGTGGCCAAGCCATAGCTTTTGTAAGTGGGCGCAAACAGCTCCGTTTCCACCATGCCGGTCCAGTCGGCCAGCGTCAGGAATTTCATCGGCTCGCCGGTGACCTGGTGATGGATCCGCTGTTCGATCACCAGTCCGCAGGTGACGACCTGTTCGCCAATGTGCTGGCCGAGTCGCGCCACCGGGCAATAAGTGTCCCACGCGATGTGATCGTACAATTCGAGCGGGTGGCCGCTGGCGGGGAAACCCAGCAGGTCAGCCTCCCATTCCAGCCGTTCGCGCCGGGTCGGTTCACGCAGGGGCACCGACGGAAGTTTGTCGGCCCCGGGCGGCGGCAACAGCCAGCCCTGATCGGGCTGGGCGTCGTCGCTGAAGGCGCGGCGGAGGAATTGGAAATCCCAGAACTGCGCCGTGCGCGGCTGGCCAAAACCGTCGAAGGCGCCGACGCGAATCAGCGCTTCCATCTCCTCTGCCAGCGGCGCCACGCGCCGGTAAAAGTCGGGCAGGGATCGGAATTCACCGCGCGCGCGTTCGCTCAGGAGGCGCCCCCGGGTGCGGTCGGTGAGGCCTTTGAGTTGCGTGACGGGGACGCGAATGGCGAGCGAGCCGATGGACGATGGCCCCAAGCCAGGCTGGAAAGCCTCTTGTGCCTTTCGGATCTGCTCACCGGCCCTGAATCCTGGAGGGGCTGGCGTCCACGCGATAGCGTCTTGGACTGCGGCAGCCCTCTGCCGCTTTGGATGGGGTGGGGAACGTTCCAAAGCGCCAGAGGACTGGCGCAGTCCAAAACCTGGCGGACCCTTGGATGGTTCCTGGGGGGACCCCTTGGCTTCGGGGCCATGCTCACGGCCCATAAACCAGCCGGTGGTAGGGCGGTGCTGCTGCACCGCCCTGATTTTGGGGCTGAGCGGCAGCTCAGCCCTACCCGGTTCATGGGAAGTTTCCAGTGGGGCAGGCGTGGCGATGACGGTGAAACCGGGGCCGGGTTCGTTGATCCAGGGGGGCAGGAGCGGAATGTCCAGGCGGTGGCATTCCAGCACATAGACCAGCGGCGCATAAAAACCTTTCCCGTTGCCGAGCACGGCGGCCATGAAATCGACGGGGAAATAACATTTCAGCCAGGCGGATTGATAGGCCTCGACGCCGTAGGCCGTGCTGTGCGCTTTGCAGAAGGCATAGCCTTTGAAGCCGGCCACCAGTTGCCAGACCCGTTCAATGGCGGCCTCGTCGTGTCCGCGCGCCCGCGCGCTGGTTTTGAATTCCTTTTCGATGTCCGCGATGACGGCCTCCTTTTTCTTGCCCAGGGCGCGGCGCAACACGTCGGCGCGGCCGCCGGACAAGCCGGCGAAGGTCTCGCAGATTTGCAGGATATGCTCCTCGTAAGCGACCAGTCCGAAGGTGCTTTTCAGACAGGGCTCCAGCGAGGGATGCGGATAAGTGATCGGCTGTAATCCTTGATACCGCTTCACGAAGTCGCTCTTTTTATTTTCGTTGGCCGCGCCCGGGCGGATGACGCTGACGATGGCGATCAGGCCGTCGATGTCGCGGACCTGGCAGCGCCGGCTGAGGCCGATCATGGCCGGGCTTTCGATGTGGTGCACGGCGCGCGCGCCACCGCCGGCGATCAGATCCCAGACCCGCGGATCAATCCAGGGATCGGCATCGGGAGGGGTTTGAGATTTGAGATTTGAGATTGGAGATTGGCTGGGGGGCGGGCCGTCAGCGATACGGCTGGTTTGGTAACCAGCGCCACTGGTTTCCCGCAGACTCGCGGCGGCGGCCACGGGGTGGATGGTGAGTCGTTGCCGGTCGATTTCGAGGCCGCGTTGGCGCACTGACGAGGCGACATCGCGCATGGCCGCCAGGCCGCCCTGGGCCAGGATGTCTATTTTTACCAGGCCGATGGCTTCCACGGCGTCCATGTCGAAATGCGTGGTCGGGTAGCCTTTGTTGGCCACGAAGCACGGGGTCAGCTCCGCCATGGGTGGGCGCGAGATGACCACGCCGCACGGGTGCATTTTGGCGTGGCGCGGAAAGCCATCGAGAAACACGGCCATTTGCAGGGCGGTGCGGTAGGGTTCTTCGTTGAGCGGCAGGTCGCGGCATTCCTGCCGGAGCGCGATGGCTTCGGCCAGGGCCTCCGGGCGCACCTGCGGCAGGCGTTCGGTGAGACGGCGGATTTGAAATTCGGACACGCCCAGCACTTTGGCGACGTCGCCCACGGCGCTGCGGGCCTGGTAGGTGGAAAAGCCGCCCACGATGGCCGTGTGTTCCGTGCCATATTTGGCGAAGATCAGATCGACGACATCGTCCTTGCGGTCGTGCGGAAAATCGACGTCGATGTCTGGCAGCTTGTGGAGTTGCATGCGTTCCTGGTTCAGGAACCGGCGGAAATAGAGCTGAAACCGGATGGGGCAGACGCTGCTGATGCCGAGACAATAGCAGACCAGCGAATCGGCGGCGCTGCCGCGGGTAAGCCATTCGATGCCGCGTTGACGGCATTCCTGCAGCAAATCCCAGACGACCAGAAAATACTCTTCGTAGCCGACCTGGTGGATGATGGCGAGTTCTTCTTCGACTTGAGACTGAAGATTTGAAATTTGCGGGTGGGGGTAGCGGTGGCGGAGACCTTCGAGCACGAGCCGGCGTAAAAACTCGCTCGGGGGCAAGCCATCCGGCGGGGTGAAGGCCGGGAACTGGGGCGCGCCCAACGGGAGTTCGAAGGTGCAGCGGTCGGCGATTTCATGGCTGCGTTCGAGCAGGGCCGGGTGGGCGGCGAACAGTTTTCGACATTCGGCGGGCGTTTGGAAATGAAACTCGCCGGCGAGTTGTTTATCCGGATGTTCCTGGCGCAGGAGCGTGCGGGTGCGGATGCTTTGGACGACGTCGTACTTCCAGCGGTCGGCGGGCGTGGCGTAATGCGCGGGTGGGCAGGCAACCATGGGCAGGTGCGAAACCGGGGCATGGCGCCGGAGGTCGTCCGGGTGTGTAATCGCCAGGTAAAAGCGACCGGGGAAGAGGGGGGCAAGTCGGGGATCAGTGCTGACGGCCAACAGGCCGTTGAACTGGGACCCTGAACCGGGTAGGGCGGTGCTGCTGCGCCGCCCCAATATTTGGGCCGAGCGGCAACTCGGCCCTACCTCGGGGAGATTCATGGCGAGAAAACCGGGGGACGAGAGAATGCGGCAGAGGTGGCGGTAGCCTTCGGCATTTTGCACGTAGAGTCGCAGGGGGTGGCCGTTGATCTGAATTTCAGCGCCGATGATGGGTTTGATGCCGGCGGCTTTGGCGGCTTGCGCAAATTCCACGGCGCCGTGCAGGTTGCCGCGATCTGTCAGGGCGATGGCGGGCAGTTCGTGGCGTTTGGCCAGCGCGATGATGGCATCGATGGAGAGCGTGGAATCGAGGAACGAGTAAAAGCTGTGAACGGCGAGCGGGATGGGGGCAATGGCGGATGGCGGATGGCGGATGGCGGATGGCGGATTAGGAATGGGGAATTGCGCAGGGCGGAGGGCGTTCGGGCGGGATGGACTTTGGACTTTTAAGATGAAATCGTGCCCGCGCATCACGACATTCGATCCGTGGGTTTGGCGCAATTGGTCGATGGTTTCAGCCAGGCGGCGTTGGGCTTCGTGTTGGCGTGAACCGGTTTCCAGGGGCAGTTCGTCGCCGAAGGATCCGTCGTAAAGATTGGAGAATTTTAGGGACACCATGCGCAGGCTCACGCGTCGTTTCCAGGCGTGGCGCAGCAGGGGGCGCAGGCGCGAATAGACATCGGTTTCCAGGTCGGTGGGTTCGCACAGGCTTTCGCCGCATTGGTCTTCGGCGAGGTCGTTGTAGCGGACTTTGACGGTGAGGGTGCGGATGCTTTTATGGTCGGCGCGCACGGTGGCCATGAGATGATCGGCCATGCGGCGCAACACGGCTTCGAGGTAGTCTTCGTTGGTCAGATCCTCGGCAAAAGTTTCCTGCTGGCTGTAGGACTTGGCGGGGGCGCGCTCGGGTACCACGGGACGGGGGTCGATGCCGTTGGCGAAGTCGCGGAGTTGCGGGGCGCCGCGGCCGAGCAGCAGGGCGAGCAGTTCGGTGGGGGTGGCGGCGATTTGTCCGATTTTGGCCAGGCCGGCGGCGTTGAGGCGCTGGGCGGTTTTGGGTCCGATGCCGGGCAGCCAGATATTGGGCAGCGGATGGAGGAACGGGATTTCCTGTCCGGTTGGCACGTGGAAGAACGAGGCGGGTTTGTGCAGTTTGGAGGCGATTTGGCTGACCAGTTTGCTGCTGCCGAGGCCTTCGCTGACGGTGATTTTAAGCGCGTCGCGGATGGCCCGGCGGATGGTTTCGGCAATCTCAAGGGGTGATTTGCGGGCGGCGGTCAGGTCGAAGTAACCCTCGTCGATGGATCCGATCTCGACGTCGGGGGTGAAGTCATAGGCGTAGGAAAACATCCAGTTCGAGAAACGTTCATATTTCTCGAAATCGCCGGGCAGGACGGTGAGTTTGGGGCAGAGTCGGCGGGCCAGGGCAGTGGGCATGGGGGTATAGACGCCGAACTTGCGGGCCTCGTAGGAGGCGGAGGCGATGATGCCGCGTTTCTCGCCGCCGACGGCGACGGGTCGGCCGCGCAGACGCGAATCGGCGGCCTGCTCTACGGAGGCGAAGAAGGCATCGGCATCAAGATGGACTATGGCGGTCAAATTATGTTCGTCCTCGTCCTCGTCCTTCGTCCTCGAAAAAAACCCAATCGAGGACGAGGGACGAAGGACGAGGACGAGGACGAATTAAATGGGTGATTCGTTGGCTTGATAAGTGGCGGCTTCCTCGCGTAAGCCCTCCGGCTCCTCGAATTTTGCGACTAGTTTTGTCAGCATGGAGACGATTCGCAGGAGCAGGTCTTTGCCGGCTTGAACCCGGGGTTCGGCACAAGCGCGCTTGGCAACTAATGCATCCAGGCAGGCGGCGCACTCGGTGGCAGAACCGCGAGCGTCATCGAAAAACTTCGCCCGGGTTGGACGTTGCCGTTTGCCATTACCTTCGGCGGTATTAAACAAAATCGAGAGACTGGCTCGGTCCAGGTGATCGCTGACTTCGCTGGCCAGTTTTCCGTGCTTTTCTCGAACTTCACTGATGAGCGGTGTCACCCAAGCAATGAGCTGAAGAGTTAGCTGATAGACGTCGAGTTTTTCATGGTCGAATTGCATAGGATTTAATCGAGCGTGTCTTGTTTTTTCGTCCTCGTCCTTCGTCCCTCGTCCTCGAAAAAAATAAAATCGAGGACGAAGGACGAGGACGAATTAAGTTAGTTTGCGGATCAT
>JADGRT010000214.1 GCA_017880715.1 Verrucomicrobiia bacterium
CGTCAAGTCCTCACATAAGAGCAATTCAGCCCGCCAAAAACGCGAAAGGACGCCGAAGAAAAGGAGTTAGTGAATACAATAGCTGAGCGTGTTTTGGACGGCGGCAGTCCTCTGCCGCTTTTCGGCTTTGCGGGGGATGCGAAAGCGCCAGAGGACTGGCGCAGTCCAAAAGCTGGCGCCAAGATGCTCGGTCGGTCTGTCTGACGGCGGAACTGAGGCAGAAAAATGGGGGGGTAAAAGATAGGGCCATTTTTTACCTGCCATTTTTTTGACAAAAAATCTTAAGGGCCGGATTTAGGGTCACCCGGATGCCATGTTCGCAGGGCGGAGTTACAGGACGCCCAATTATTATGGGGCTCCCGGAGCTCGCCCCTCCGAGAATGGATGACTAGCTTTTGGCCGCGCCTTCGGTGCTGGAGACGGCTCCGGTCTCGCTGGCGTGCGGCGTAAACACCAGCTTGTCCTTCACGAGGGTCACGTGCACGATGGAGTTCGACGCCAGGTTGCCCTTGAGCACTTCCTCCGCCAGCGGGTCTTCGAGATATTGCTCGACCGCGCGCCGCATGGGACGGGCGCCATAGACCGGGTCGTAGCCCTTTTCGATCAGGAAATCGTTGGCTTTCTCATCCAGTTGCAGGCGCAGGTTCTTGGCTTTAAGCCGGTCGCCCAGCTTGTTGACTTCGAGAGCCAAAATCTGAATCAGATCCGGCTTGCTCAGCGACCGGAACACGATCACGTCGTCGAGCCGGTTGAGAAACTCGGGTTTGAAGGTCCGCTTGGCCTCCTCCAGGAGCTTCTCTTTCATCCGGTCGTAGTTCGATACGTCCGAGACGGCGCCAAAGCCGATGGTGGATTGCTTTTTGATCGTTTCCGCGCCCACGTTGGACGTGAGCAGGATGATCGTGTTGCGGAAGTCCACCACCCGGCCCATGCTGTCGGTCAGTTTGCCTTCTTCGAGAATCTGCAATAGGATGTTCCAGACATCCGGATGGGCTTTTTCGACTTCGTCAAAGAGCACCACGCAATACGGTTTGCGGCGCACCTGCTCGGTCAGTTGACCGCCGTCCTCAAAGCCAACGTAACCGGGGGGTGATCCGACCAGTCGTGACACTGTGAATTTTTCCATGTACTCGCTCATGTCGAGCTGGATGAGCGATTTGGCTTCGCCGAACATCGTCACCGCCAGCGACTTGGCGAGGAGGGTTTTGCCCACGCCCGTCGGTCCCAACAGCATGAAAGTGCCGATCGGCCGTTTCGGATCTTTCAAATCCGCCCGGGAACGCCGCAAGGCCTTGCTCATGGCCGTGACGGCTTCGTCCTGCCCAATGACCGACTTGGCGAGATCTTTTTCCATGTCGAGCAAGCGCTGGGCTTCGTCCTGCTCCATGCGCCGCAGCGGAATGCCGGTCCACTTGGCCACCACATGGAGGATGTCGTCATCCCCCACCACGACCCGTTTCTCTTCGCGGGTAGTGCGCCAATTTTTGAGAATGTCTTCCAGCTTCTCTTTGCCTTGCTTCTCCTGGTCGCGCATCGCGGCCGCGCCTTCGAAGTCCTGTTCCTTGATGGCGAGTTCCTTGCGGTGTTTAATCGCTTCGATCTCGGCTTCTATGGCTTTGACGTCCGGCGGACGGGTCATCGCCCTGATGCGGCAACGCGAGCCGGCTTCATCCATGACATCGATGGCTTTGTCCGGCAAAAAACGGCCGGTGATATAGCGATCGGAAAGTTTCACCGCGGCCTCGACGGCCTGGTCGGTAATCTGGGCTTTATGGTGGTCCTCGTATTTCTGCCGCAAGCCTTTCAAGATCAGGATGGCCTCGTCCACGGTGGGGGCTTCGACCTTCACCGTCTGGAAGCGGCGCTCGAGGGCGGCATCCTTTTCGATATATTTGCGGTGTTCGTTCAGCGTGGTGGCGCCGATGCATTGCAGCTCGCCGCGGCTCAAGGCGGGCTTGATGATATTGGAGGCGTCCATGGTGCCCTCGGCGGAACCGGCACCCACAATGGTGTGCAACTCGTCGATGAAAAGAATGACGTTCTTGGCGCGGCGGATTTCATCCATGACGGCCTTGATGCGTTCCTCGAACTGGCCGCGGTACTTGGTGCCTGCCACCATGAGGGCCAGATCGAGGGTGACCACGCGTTTGTCGCGGAGCAACTCCGGCACGTTGCCTTTGGAGATTTCCTGCGCGAGGCCTTCCACGATGGCGGTTTTGCCCACCCCGGCCTCGCCGAGCAGCACGGGGTTATTTTTGGTGCGGCGGCAAAGAATCTGAATAACCCGCTCGATTTCGTTCTGCCGGCCGATGACCGGATCCATCTCGCCCTTCCTGGCGATCTCGGTCAAATCGCGTCCAAAGGCCTTGAGAGCGGGCGTCTTGACTTCGCCTTTCTTGCCGGGTTTTTCCTCGCCGGCCTCCCCGGGCGCGGATTCTTCGGGGGCCGAATAATTCGGATCCAACTCTTTGAGGATTTCCTGGCGGGCCTGCTCGATATCGATGTCCAAGTCCTTGAGCACCTGGGCGCCCACGCCGTCCCCCTCGCGCAGCAAGCCCAGCAAAATATGCTCGGTGCCCACGTAGGTGTGGTTCATGGCCTTGGCTTCCTTCTGGGCCAGCGCCAGCACTTTCTTGACGCGCGGGGTATAGGGAATGTTCCCGATCATTTTCTGGTCGGGCCCGGTGCCAACTTTCTTTTCCACTTCGAGCCGGACGGTGTCCAAGTCCAGCCCCATGCGCTGCAGGACATTGACGGCCACGCCCTGTCCGAGCTTGATCAGGCCGAGCAGGAGGTGCTCGGTGCCGAGAAAATTATGGTTAAGGCGGTCGGCCTCTTTCCGCGCCAGGGCCAGCACCTGTTGGGCGCGCGGGGTAAAATTGTTCAACGAGTCGTCGCTCATACTCATACTCATACTCTACACTAATGCTACGGGTTTGCGGCTTTGTCCAGCGCAGGACCTTCGGCGCCGGGAAACCGCGCGGTGGGACGCTTAACGGCCAGGAGTCTATCGCGCAGCATATTCGCACGCAGCACATCCCGTTCCTCGGCGGTCAGTTTTCCGGAAAATTGTTTCTGCAGGTGCGCCGGTTGGGTTATTAAAAAGAGTTCATTGACGAGCGCCCGCTCCAAAGTGGGGAACAATCCCAAATCCAGGCCGAGGAACATCAACGACAGCAGATTCATGGTTTCCTTGGAGGAAATGCTGTGGGCATTGGCCAGAATGCCATAGGATCGACCGATGTGATTGAGGACCATCTTGGGCTGTTTTTCGATCAACGTAGCGCGGGCGTTTTGTTCGTGCTCGATGAGTTGGGCCAGGACCTTGATCAGCCGCTCGACAATATCGTTTTCCGACTCGCCCAGCGTCATTTGGTTGGAAACCTGGAAGATATTGCCGAGCGCTTCGGTGCCTTCGCCGTAGAGGCCGCGCACTGCCAGACCCAGTTTATTGACCGCCTGAATGATCTGGTTGACCTGCTCGGCCAGCACCAAGCCGGGCAGATGCAGCATGGCGCTGACGCGGATGCCGGTGCCCACATTGGTGGGACAAGCCGTCAGGTAACCCAACTCCGGGGAAAAGGCGTAGTCGAGTTTTTTCTCCAGGAGCGTGTCCAGCTCATCGATGGCCTGCCAGGCCTGGCGAATCTGGAGGCCGGGCAAGAGCGATTGCATGCGCAGGTGATCTTCTTCGTTGATCATCACGCAGATGGACTCGCTGCGGCTGAGCACCAAGCCGCTGCCGCCGTTCTTGGCGGCGTGCTCCCGGCTGATCAGATGGCGCTCGACCAGAATCAGCTTGTCGAGCGAATTCAGGTCGTCCATGGACGCGGCAAAGCAGCCCGGCATCGATGGCAGGCCCTCAACCGCGGCGCGAATGGTGTTGGATAATTTAGTTCGATCGGCCTTTTTCGCCCAACCCGGGAAGGGCGTCCCGCGCAAGTTGCGCGCGAGGCGAACCCGGCTGGAGAGGACGATCTGGTCGTTAGGACCGGTGCGCCGGCTGACATCCGCCGGGGAACTTAGAAAAGCGTCGATGGTCATGGATTACCCTTTGGCTGGCCCATCAACTCTTTTACCTTATTGATTTCATCGCGCAAAATGGCTGCCTGCTCAAAACTCTCCTTGGCCACCGTTTGCTCGAGTTTTTTCTGCAGCGAACGGAGTTTCTCGCTGTAATCGAGGATGGGCTGCTGGGTCTGAGGCGCCTTGCCGACGTGTCGGGTGCCTTTGTGCATCGACTTCAGCGGGGCCTGCAAAGCGTCGGCAAAGGTAACGTAGCATTCCGCGCAACCCAATCGTCCCGCCTTCTTGAAGTCGGCCAGGGAAAAGCCGCACTGGGAACATTTAATCCCCTCGGAAGCGCCCGGCTTGGCCAATTCCTGTGACGCTCCCAACCCGAGCAGAATAGCCGCCAGCGAAAAGCCGGTTGGATCATCGACGCCCTTGGCTTTGGAGCAACTTTCGCATAAATCGATCGTCTGCATCTTGTTTTCGATAATCTGAGTCAGATGCACGGTCGCTTCACTCTTTTTACAAACGCTGCAAATCATACGCTTTCGGCCGCCACCGCTTTAGTCGGATATCGACTCGCCGGAGACTTTAGTCAGGGCGTGGTATTGGCTGGTCAACTGCCGGGTCAACGGTCCCGGTTCGCCCGCGCCAATGACGCGCCCGTCGATCTTGACCACCGGCACCAACTCGGCGCCGGTGCCCGTCAGGAAACACTCGTCGGCGTTAAACAAATCATAGCGCGTAAGGTTGGGTTCCGCCACCGCCAGGCCGGCTTCCCGAGCCAATTCCATCACCACGCCACGCGTGATGCCGTACAACGCCCCCGCGGACAATGGCGGGGTCAGCAACTGGCTGTTCTTGAAGATGAATAAATTGTCGCCGGTGCACTCGGCCACGAAACCTTCGGCGTTGAGCATGATGGCCTCCTCCACCCCGGCGTTGTTCGCCTCGATCTTGGCCAGGATGTTGTTAAGGTAATTCAACGATTTAATGGCCGGATTCAGGGCGCTATGCAGATTCCGCGTGGTTGGCACGGTGACAATCGCCATGCCCTTCCGGTAAACCTCGGGCGGATACAACTGAATCTTGTCCGCGATGATGATCACCGAGGGATTCTCGCAACGGTTGGGATTCAGCCCGAGCGTGCCCACGCCGCGGGTGACCACCAACCGGATGTAGCCATCCCGGATTTTATTCCGCCGGCACGTCTCGACCACGGCCTTGACCAGTTGCTCGTGGGACATTGGGATGGTCAGCAGGATGGCCTTAGCCGAATAAAACAGCCGGTCAATGTGCTCCCGCAGTTTGAAGACCCGGCCATTATAAGCTCGGATGCCTTCAAAAACACCGTCTCCGTATAGCAGTCCGTGATCGAACACCGAGATTTTGGCGTTCTTCTCGTCCAGATACTTGCCGTTAATAAAGATTTTCATGGCATGAAACCGTTTCAGACTACGTTAAAGAACCAAGGCCGCGCAACAAAGAATGTCGGCCGCCCGCCGGGCAGCATGGCTGCATCAAGCTCGCCTTTTTCCGTAGCATCCGGCGTGAGCCGGATCATTATTCTCCGCCGAGCATGCGAAAAGCTGCGAAGATTCGAGAGTTAGAGCCGACTCACGTCGGCTGCTACGTTATGGTAGCCTCCGGCGTGAGCCGGATCACTCCTTTCCGCGGGCATTCGAAAAGCTGCGCAAGACTCACGAGTTTGAGCCGACTCACGTCGGCTGCGACGTTATGATTGACGAGCTTGATGCCGCCCGGTCGGC
>JADGRT010000215.1 GCA_017880715.1 Verrucomicrobiia bacterium
GGTCCCGAAACAGCCCGCCCACCAATCGTAGTCTGGCACATCGGTTAGATAAACATGGGTAGCGCTCAAGCCCCGCGCCGATCCCAGCGCGATCGCCATCCCACAGATTACCAGGACAATCAGACGATTCGTCTTCATGGCACAACCTAAACCCGGGTGGGCAGCCCCGGGTGCTCGAAAGCTATCGAATTGCAGCACCATAACCCAGCGCGACAAGGTCGCAACCCAAATGGCGCGCGGGCGTTCCCGCCGGGCGCATTTCACTTTTTTCGGAGCGCGGACATTCCTGTCCGCTTGGCGTTGACCCAAACGAAGAGGCGGACAAGAATGTCCGCGCTCCAAAAGACCGGGGGATGCATTTCTTGTTTTCGCCGCGGTTATATTTCTGCAACTAACTTACGCGCTCGAGTGTCATGCCTTTCAGCGGGGAACCAATGAACCCGGCGGTGGTAATAACCGGGGCATTGAGGAGTCCATTGGCAAAAATCTGATTGACTCCGGGGAGAGACTATTTATGCCTGTCATTTCAAGGTTTTACGGAATTGTGATTCGCATGCTGTGCGCGCGGAGTTTCAACGCGCGATTTCATGCCATCTACCAGGACTGGGAACTGGTGGTGAATATCTGGCCGCTGACCATCGTGGAAGGTGAAGCTCCCGGTTGGGTGCGTGAAAAGGTTTTGGAATGGGCCACGCTGCATCAGCAGGAATTACTGGCGGACTGGAATCGTTGTCTCTGCCGTCGGCGTCCCCACCCGATTGCGCCGTTGCCGTAAACATGGAGCGCGGACGCCCTCGTCCGCGAGTTCGTATCGTTTAACTTCGCGCGGATGATGGCATCCGCGCTCCTTTTGCCTCGTCCTCGTCCTCGATTCGTTTTTTCGAGGACGAGGGACGAGGGACGAGGACGAGGACGATTGTGGTGGCGGCGGGAAGAATCCTCGCAGTCTAAACTGCCGCGGGAGCGGGGGCGCCCAGACCGGGGATCTTGGGCGGCACCGGTTTGGCGATGTCAGACAGCGGAGTTGCGGCCTGCGCGCCGGAAGGTGGATTGACCTTGGGCGTTGGTGGCGGGGGTGTGAACTGGCCGGTGGTAACAATATCCACCACCTGCTGGCCGTCCAGCGTCTCGAATTCCAAAAGGGCGTTGGCCACGAGTTCCAGCTTGTCCCGGTGCGTTTCGATCAGGTTTTTAGCGCGGGCGCAGGCCTCGTCAATGATGCGTTTGACCTCGTTATCGATCTCCTGGGCGGTGGTTTCGCTATAGTCCTTGCTGCGAATCATCTCGCGTCCCAGAAAAACGTATTCACGGTCTTCGCCGTACTGCACCATGCCCAGCTTGTCGCTCATGCCCCAGTGACAGACCATGGAGCGAGCCAGTTGCGTGGCTTGCTGGATATCGCTCGCCGCCCCGGTCGTAATGTCGCCCGAGACAACTTCTTCGGCGATTCGGCCGGCCATGGTCACCGCCATCATGTCCAGCATTTCCTTGCGACGGCGATTCAAAACATCATCTTTGGGCAGGGACATGGTGGAACCGAGGGACTGTCCGCGCGGGATGATCGTGACTTTATGCAGCGGATGCGTGTGTTCGAGCAGCACGTTGACGATGGCATGGCCGGCCTCGTGCCACGCGGTGCATTTCTTTTCCTCGTCCGTCATGGCCAGGCTGCGGCGTTCCCGCCCCCAGCGCACCTTATCGCGCGCCTCCTCCAACTCGGACATGCCGATGCCTTTCTTGTTGTTGCGTGCCGCCAATAAAGCCGCCTCATTCAGCAGGTTGGCCAGTTCCGCCCCGGAATAACCCGGCGTGCCGCGGGCAATGATGGACAGATCGACGACCGCATCCAGTTTCACCTTCTTGGCGTGCACCTTGAGAATAGCTTCCCGTCCGCGCACGTCCGGCAGATTCACGGTAATCTGGCGGTCGAAACGGCCGGGCCGCAACAAAGCCGGGTCGAGCACATCGGGACGGTTGGTGGCGGCGATAATAATGACGCCTTCCTGGCTGTCGAAACCGTCCATTTCCACCAGCAACGCATTCAGCGTTTGTTCGCGTTCGTCGTTGCCGCCGCCCAATCCGTGTCCGCGGCTGCGTCCGACGGCGTCAATCTCATCGACGAACACGAGGCAAGGCGTGTTGTGCCGGGCCTGTTCGAACATGTCGCGCACACGGCTGGCGCCGACGCCCACGAACATCTCCACGAAATCCGATCCGCTGATGCTGAAGAAGGTGGCATCGGCTTCGCCGGCGATGGCCTTGGCCAGGAGCGTCTTCCCGGTGCCGGGAGCGCCAATCATGAGAATGCCCTTGGGTATGCGTCCGCCCAGTTTCTGGAATTTTTTCGGATCTTTCAGGAACTCGACCAATTCAAATACCTCCTCCTTGGCCTCATCCGCGCCGGCCACATCCTTGAAGGTGATTTTATTCTTCTCCTTGTTCAGCAGGCGCGCCTTGCTTTTGCCAAAACTGAGAGCCCCTTTGCCCGCCATTTTGATCTGGCGGATGAGAAAGAAATAGACCAGCACCGCCAGCACCAGGAACGGCAGCACGCCATAGACGAAATTGGTCACGAAAGTGTTGGGCTCGACGGTTTCGAATTTGCCCGAGGCCAGCACCATTTCCTCGATTTTTGGGGTCAGCCGGGTCTTGAGCTTAAACGGCACTTCCGAGGGATTGCCGCTGCTGTTGGCGGCCAGGTATTTTCCGGAAATCTCGCGGAGATCCGGCGACTGCGGGTTGTAATTGATGATGGACCCTTGGACGATGAGGTTCGATTCCACCAATTGCACGAACTGCAAATGCGTGAGCGGCGCCACTTTGGGCTGGGTCTTGTCGCGCACCAAGGCAATCACCAGGATGAGCCCTAAAATGGCGATCCAAACCACCCAGGCACGCGGCATCATCGAGTCGCCACCCTTGGAATCGCGGCGCGTATCGTTTTTATCTTCGTTTGGCATTCAACAATCTCTGAGTTTCCTAATACTACCATCAGACATCCCTCATCGCAAATTGCGGAAAAGGCCGCTCCCCGTGGGAACGGTCCCGGCGGGGAGTTCTTACCCCCGATGCCAGCACCATTTCAAACCGCTAACGCTTTGTTTGTCCAGCTTGAAACCCTCTGCCAGCCGCAAGCCTTCAACCCAAAAAACCCTCCCATCCCGCGCTTCCGCCACCATCAGCCGATGCCGGTCGGCACGGGGAATCTTCCGGTTAACGAATAAATCCTGCAATTTAACAGCCGCTTTCATGCCAATCGGCTGGAAACGGTCGCCCGGCTGCCAGTGACGCAACCAAATCGGGCTGCCCACCTTTTCGGCATCGAACCATTCGCACCCGGTTTTGGCGGACCGCGACCGCCGCTTCGGCGGAGCCAGAAAATGCCACTGCCACCGGCAGCCTTCGAAAGCAACTTCTCCTGAAGGCCGATTCAGCGGAACGAGGCGCCGGTTTTCGCTAAAGACGGAAGGAACCGAAGCGGATCTCAACACCCGTCCCGACTCGTCGCGTTCCAACGCCAGCCCGGCGCGAACGCTCACGGCCCGATGCGCCTCGCCGCGCAACTGCTCGATCAGGTCGAAGGACGGCTCCACTCCCAGCGCCTCCAACTCCTGCTGCACCGCCTGGCGTTGCATCGCCAACGGAAGATCTTTAAAAACCGGTCGCCGACGATGCTGCCGCCAGCGGACAACCTGGGCTGCCACGAACTTGTTTTCCGCTCCCAAAATGTTCATCGCGCGCAGCAGGGTCTCGCGGACAGCCGGCTGGAAGCGCCGTTCCAGCAAGGGCAGCAGCTCGTGGCGAATTCGATTCCTCGGCACCTCGATCGAAGCGTTGCTGGCATCCTCCCGGAAAGCAATGCCATTCTCCCGGGCAAACTCGGCCAGGACCGACTTGGGCAGATCGAGCAAAGGACGAACGAGCTGACATTTCGGTTGCCCGAGCAGGGGGGCCGTCCAGGGCATGCCCGCCAGGCCGGTTCCTCCGGCTCCGCGCAACAAGCGCAACAGGAAAAGCTCCACTTGATCGTCCGCGTGGTGAGCCAGGGCGACCCGACGCAGGCGGCGCGATTGGGCGGTGGACGCCAGGAAACCGTGGCGCAATTGCCGCGCCGCCATCTCCATCGACAGCTTTTCTTTGACTTGGAACGCGCGCACATCGGCGCGCCCGGCCACCAACGGCAGGCCCAGCCTTTCCGCGGTGGCATGAACGAGCCGCTCGTCAGCGTCGCTGGCCGTGCCGCGCAATTGATGGTTGAAATGCGCGACGGTTAACTGCCATCGCCAGGCTGGCGCCAGCCGGCTCAGGAGCTGAAGCAACACCATGGAATCCAGCCCGCCGGATACCGCCACCAGAATGGACTGGCGCCGATTGAATAGTTTTCGACGGCGGATGGACTGATCGAGATGTTCAATTAATGACGGTTCCATGCCCAACGCGGCGCGCCCCATCAATGCCCAAGGCGCCATCGCCTTGGCATAGTGACAACCGGCTTGAACCCGGGTCAATGGGATTTATTAGGTTCGAGCGGGCTTGTAATCAATACCCGGGAGAATGTCGCGCTGCGGAGGCTGTTTATCGTCGTCCTCGTCCTCGTCCTTCGTCCCTCGTCCTCGATTTGTTCGTTATCTGTTTCGAGGACGAGGACGAGGGACGAAGGACGAGGACGAATGGGCCCCCGCACGCACGTTCGGTGGTTTTTTGGCTTGGCAGCCGGGCCAGGGTCAGCACACTACCCCCTTGGTTTGCCATGAAACTAAACATTTCTCTCATTTTGGCGCACCCCACCGCGGGTAGCTTTAATCACGCCATCGCCCAAACGGCCATGAAGCGACTCCATAATCTTGGCCACCAAGTTTGGTTCCACGATCTTTATGCCGAGCCATTCGATCCCATCGTGCCGGCGGCCGAAATTCCCAAGAACGCCCCCCTGCCTCCCGCCATCCAGCGGCACGGCGATGAAATCTGCGCCGCCGACGGCATCGTCATTATTCATCCCAACTGGTGGAGCCAGCCGCCCGCCATATTGAAGGGCTGGATCGATCGCGTCCTGCGTCCTGGCCTGGCCTATAATTTCGTCGATGATGGCCAGGGCGGCGCCAAACCCGTCGGCCTGCTTAAAGCCCGGGCCGCCTGCGTCATTACCACCGCCAACACACCCCAGGAAAAAGAAGTCGCGTTCCTGGGCGATCCGTTGGAGGTCTTTTGGCGCAAGGTCGTTTTTGGCCTCTGCGGCGTCAGCAACGTGCAACGCCTCGTTTTTAGCCCCGTGATCGTCAGCCAACTCCAGCAGCGCCAGCAATGGCTGAAACAGGTTGAATCCGCGATGGATCAACTGTGGCAGGGTTGAACCTGACCGATCGCCACTGGCGGCCTTCCCAGTCGTCCTCGTCCTCGTCCTTCGTCCCTCGTCCTCGGTTCGGTTTGGAACCAAAGCATTTCGAGGACGAAGATGGGCGCTGCCGACCGCCAGCGTTTTCGCCCCCGCCCCTCTTGGCCTGCACCTTACACGGATCTGGCGGACGAATGCGCCCGCGCCGTAGCGCAGACTTCCAGTCCAATGCCACTAGGATTCCAACGCCGTCATCCCGGAGGGATGGCTGAAAATAGCCCAGCGTTTCAACGCTGGGACCGGGGCCCGGGTGTGCCAAGTCCCGAAGGGACGGCTGAGAACCACAAGTTCAGCCGTCCCTTCGGGACTCAACCGTCGATCCGTCCACACCCGGCGTTGAAACGCCGGGCTATTTTCAAAAGTCCCTCCGGGACAAAAACAAGGCCTC
>JADGRT010000216.1 GCA_017880715.1 Verrucomicrobiia bacterium
GCCGGGTTCGGGTTGCCGGACGGCACCGACTGGGCAAGCCCTTCGACGACCAATTTGAGATTGCTCCATCCGAAGACCAAGGCGTCGTTGAAAAGGGCCGGTTGCGCTCGGAAGTCAGGTTGTTCGGCCAAACAAGGCCCGGGTCCGCCCGTCTGCCGGATCAACACTTTTTCCAGATCTTTGGCGCGGTTGCCCGCGAGCAACAACGATCCGGATTGCCCAATCCAAATTTCGAATTGGTTGGTCGTCATCGGGCTGGCGTTGGTGGTGTCCGAACGCGGGGTTCGTAGTAACACCTGCCGGATGGTTTTGAAAATGTCGTCTTCCGCCACACTCAGAGTGGCAAATTCGATTTCGCGGATTTTATCGGTTTTGAGCGGTTTGCCGGAAGCGGTCCATTTCGCTTTCAGGTTGGCGAGATTGGTTTTGAGCCGTTCCCCTTGGCCTTTGACATCCAGAAGGAAGAGCCAGCCGGGCGATTGGTTGCTGCCGCCGTCCCACCCATTCTGGGTGACGGCGAACGTGATCTGTCCGTGGGCCAAGCCGGCATAATCCCCCAGCTTAATCCCCAGTTCGCGCTCCAGCGGCAGCACGAGGTTCGTCTGGAGATTGCTCGTGAATTTTTCGACGAAGGCCTTCATGTCCGGATCGTGCCAGAGCTGGGCTTGGGGCGTATGGGTCCAGACAGCCTTGGTCTTGTCCCAGTCCGGCATGCTCAAGACAGCCAGCGTGTCGGCGGGCAACAATTGCTCCGCCGGCGCCTCGGCGCGAAGATTCCAGGCCAGGATTGCCAGGACAGTCAGACATAAAAAACTCTGCCGCATGGCCAAACCCGCGCGCATCTCACCTTTTTCGGGCGTTGACTCCTCACTGGGAGCGCCGGCACCTTGCCGGCGTGTTCGACTCCGTCCACGCCGGCAAGATGCCGGCGCTCCCAGTCCTGCGGAAAAATGTGAGAAGCGCATGGCCAAACCCTACCGGCTGGGTGCAGGCTTGACAAGCGGTCGTTTGGATTACGGGGAAATGGACGCAATTTTGATCCCCAAACGGCGGTTGGATTAACGCCAAGACGGCAAGGCGCAAAGTGTCGGACTTAGGATAATCGCCGATTACAGGGCTTATTTTCTCGTCCTCGATCAGAAGTCCGTTGATTTCGAGGACGAGGACGAGGGACGAAGGACGAGGACGAGGGGGAGGGGCTCAATACTCGACTCGCACCCGGTAGAAGCGGTTCGTGGCGGAAGAGGACGTATCGGGGACCTGCAGGCGGTTGCCGGTGCCGGTGGGGCTGGCGAGGGTTTGCCATGCGGGTGGGAATTGCGTGGTGAACTCGACGTAGTTGAGCCGGTTGCTAATGCTGTTCCAGGAAATCTCGCGGGAGTTGTCGGTATTCAGTTTTACCTGGACCTGGAGCAGGGAAATATCGAGGTAGATGAGATCGTCGAAGAAAGGCCGGGTGTTGCCCAGGTAGGATACCGGCAAGTTCATGAAAAGGCCATTGTCCAAATTGACGATGCCGCCGCCGTTGTATTGGAGGCTGTTGAACCAGGCCAACACATTGGTGTTGCCAACGACCCGGCCAAAAACGGTGAAGCCGCCGTTTTGGTTGTCGAGGTTGGATGAATTATCGGCCAGGTTGAAGAACCACTCTGACGTGGCGGAATCAGGATCCCCCCCCACCTTCGCCATGGCAATAGTCCCGTAGGTGTTGCTGATTTTACGGCCCACATTGTATTCGTTGGTGATGGCGCCCCAGACCTTTGGCACGGTAAAATAATAGTTAAACAGCGCATGATCGTTGCGGTTGGTGTCGTAGAAACCGCCGCCCTGAACGATGAAGCCGGGAAGGCAGCGGTGAAAAAAAACGTTCTGGTAATACCCGCCTTTGATGTAGCGCAGAAAATTGTCCACGGTCACCGGTTTATCCTGATCGAACAACTCCACTTCCAGGTCGCCCTGGCGGGTGCGAAATTGCACCAGCATGCCCGCCTTGACCGGCAGGAGGCTTGCCAGCAGCAGACATCCCATCGAAAAACGCATCCATCGTCTCATGCCACCAGCATGAGAAACGGCCGGCCATTTGCAATCCGGAAAAGCAGGGCGAACCGGTGGACCAGGAGATCCGCCCCACGTTGGGAAGCCCGCCTGCGGAGAAGCGCCCCGATCTTCGGGTGCCACTCACCTTGCTCTGGAAGCCCCATAATAGATGGGCGTCGTGTAACTCCGCCCTCCGAAATGGACATCCGGGCGAACCCACTGTAGTCTATCCCAGCGTCTCCTCAGTAACGAGCGCGAGTCAGGGAGCCGAACGCAGGCGGTCATCCGCGCTTAAAAGTCGCGCCACGATTTTGCCGTGCGCGGCGGTGAATGGCAGCCGTTTCAGCCCCTGGCGCGACCGCCAACAGCCGTTGGTGGCGCGGCGCGCGGCGTCCGCAAGACGGTGTGCGTCGGGCGCGCGGGATGGGTGAACCTTGAAGACCTCCAGCGTAATCCGGTACCGGGTGATGGCGTGTTGAAGAACCATCATCGGCTGAAGCGATAAAACCCCCGGACCCATGACCTCGCGGACCAGACAGTCCCGGCTGGCGTCAGGCTTTACTTCGCCATTGGGGAACTCCCACAAGCCGGCATTGACGCCGGTAACCGGTCTTTGGCGCACCAGATAACGCCCCTCATTTTCCAAAACAAACGCCGCAAAACGACGCGCCAAAAGGGTGGGGCGCGACCCAACCGGACTGAACTTCTCCATCCGGTTTCCCTGCCTGGCGACGCATTGAAGCGACAGGGGGCAGGCGTCACATCGAGGGTTGCCTGGCACGCAGATCAAGGCGCCTAATTCCATCAAGGCTTGGTTGAGATTGCCGCAATTGCGTCTGCCAGGCGCCGCCGCCGCCTGCCGCACCAAAGCTTCCGCCAGAAACCAAAGCCCTTGATGGGCCACGGCGCGGCGCTCGTCGCCACGAAGACCGAAGCAGCGAGTCAACACCCGACGCACGTTGCCGTCGAGCACCGGCGTGGGTTGATTGAAGGCGATGCTGCAAATGGCGCCCGCTGTGTAACGTCCCACGCCTGGCAACGCCAGCACCTCGTTAAAAAGGGCGGGAACCTTTCCCTCGTGTTCCTGAACGATCTTTTGCGCCGCGGCGCGCAGGTTGCGGGCGCGCCGGTAATAGCCCAATCCCTCCCACAACTTCAAAACGCGTTCCAGTTTGGCCCGCGCCAGACCGTTAACTTCCGGAAACGCCCGCATCCAGCGTTCCCAGTAGGGGATGACGGTCTTGACCTGGGTTTGCTGAAGCATGACCTCGGAAACCCAAATAGCATACGGATCTCGCGTGCGGCGCCAGGGCAAATCGCGCGCGTTCCGCGCATACCATTTTAACAATCGCCGCGCCCCGCTCCGCAGCGCCGAGGGCGATGGCAAAACGAAACCCATCGCCGCCGGGCGGGGACGGTTTTCCGGCTCCCGGCTTTTTTCGCGGGACAATTTTTTACCGGGCATCCCGTTTCGTTTCGACCGCATTTGCACAGTTGCGCAGCTTAAAGGGACGACCTAGCATGAAGCCATACGATTTTGTGAAACCATTAACGTCATACACCGGCCCATTGACGCCGTCCCAAGCCGCCGAGCTGAAAAAGTACCTTCAGCAGCACGACTACGAGTTTCGCGAAGTGCCTTACGCGCGATTTGCCGCCCGCCAAGCCAAGGTCAACGTGGTGGCCTATGCAAGCGGCAAACTTGTCGTTCAGGGCAAAGGCGCCCAGGAATTTGTCGAGTTCGTCCTGGAACCGCAAATCCTCAAGGAGGCGCGCCTGGGCTATGAAACGGTGCTGAATCCGGACCTGCTGCTCCCGCGGCTGGGCGTGGACGAAAGCGGCAAGGGCGATTTCTTCGGCCCCTTGTGCGTGGCCGGTGTGTATATCAATGAATCCGTCGTGCATGCTTGGGAGGACGCCGGAATTCGCGATTCCAAGAACATCTCGAGCGACAAAAAAATAGCCGACCTGGCCAAGCTCATCCGTGAAACCGAGGGTTGCGTCACCACCGTCGTGCCCATCGGCAACGAAGCCTACAACCGCCTATACGCCAAAATGGGCAGCGTCAACACGCTCCTGGCCTGGGGACACGCCCGGGTCATCGAAAACCTCATGGGTCAGCGACACCGCATGAATCCGCCGCCGGTGCGGGCCATCAGCGACCAATTCGCATCCAACAAGGACGTCGTCGCCAAGGCCCTGATGAGTCTGGGGCGGGAAATCGAACTGGTCCAGCGGCACAAGGCCGAAGCCGATCTGGCGGTGGCGGCCGCCTCGATTCTAGCGCGTGACGAGTTTGTCCAACGGCTGAAGCGTCTGGGAAAGGAACACGGCCTGGAGTTTCCCAAAGGCGCCTCGGCCGCCGTGGACCAAGCCGCCAAGTCTTTTGTGGAAAAAAAGGGCGCGGCCCAATTGTCTCAAGTAGCCAAAATCCATTTTCGAACGGCTTATCGCGCCCAAGGACTGCCCGAACCGCCCCGAACCGAGTGGCGGCGATGAAACCTCAGAGGCGCGGGTGGCAACGGGATTTTCGCACGCTCGAGACCGGTCACTGGGAGTTTCGGCCCTGGTTTGTGGCGGGTTTCATCATGGTTTTCCGACCGGCCCGATGTAAGCCCGCGCAATGACCACGTTGTCGAAAGACACGACGTTGATGGGATTCTTTGTCCACGTGTCCGTGACATAGCTTTCCAGGGTTAGGGCATTGGCCTTGAGCGGCTCTGTTTTCCGCCAATTAATGCCCCGCCAGTGGCCCTGCAGCACGCCGTCAATCCAGAAGGCCTGCTCGCCGTCGGGACGACCCGGGGTGTTGTGTTTCAGCATGAACTCGACGCAGATCCAGCGATCTCGCGGGATGAGCGGGGCCGCCGGGACGCCGAAGGAGTTGCCCCAGTATTTGCCGTCCTTGGATGGTTCCATTTCATGCCAGTAACTGTAAAAGTTCCAGCGGCCTGGCGGCGTCCACCGGCCCCAGTTACCCCATGGCTCGATGGCGGTCGAGAAGCGGTCGCTGCCTTCCGGTTTGAGCCCGGCCCCGCCAAATCCGCTCCACTTGTCGCTTCCACGCAAGCTCCGGTTGGCTCGGAGGGTGACGAAATGATGGACGTAGTCGCACCCCGGGTCGAACCGGGTGTAGAATCGGATGAAAACCGTATCCGCCGGCTCGAACCACTTGGTCAGGCCGCCGCCGGTGTCTTTTCCCAGGTGAGCCTCCACGCGCACGCATCGTTTCCCCAGTCCCGCGCCTGCCTCGGGAGCCGCGAATTGCAGCACCTGGCCATTTTTGTTGCCCGTTTCATCCCAACCCTCGCCGAGGTTTCCGGATTCAAAATTGTCCGCGAAAATGACCTTCGCGTTGCCCTTCAGCCCGGCATCGCCAGGAAAGGCAGCGGCGAGACCAGTGCCGCTCGGTAGTTCGCTCTTGCCCGTTAAATTGGCTTGGCCCTCGGGATCGCTGCCCAGCGCAAGTTCAGCCAGGACCAACAGCGCGCCGGCAACAGCGACGCGGGTGCAGTGGCGCCAAGCGACTGAAGACCGCTTGGTCGATGAGGCAATGGTCACGGGGAATGGCTGCGAGGTCGTTTTCACAGAGACAGTCTTGGCCGGAGCCGCTCTTGTGTCAACCACCGGTCTGAAGGGGCTATTAGCACTACAGCGACATTTTGTAGGCCGGCTGCCCCCAGCCGGCGCCGGGTCGGGGGACCCGGCCTACAACGATGGTTCATGGAAGCCCCA
>JADGRT010000217.1 GCA_017880715.1 Verrucomicrobiia bacterium
AAGCGCCAGAGGACTGGCGCAGTCCAAAAGCTGGCGCCCGCTCGCACCGGCCGTGAATTCGCGAAGCGTTTTGGACTGCGCCAGTCCTCTGGCGCTTTCCGATGACCATGAAATCTTAGTGACATTGGACGAGGACGCGCTCCTTGGATTGTAGCTTGGTCGCTCTGTGCCTTTGCGTCTTTTACCCTTCGCGTTAAAATCCACTTAACTGGCCAGGATGCGATCCATCAATTCGGCGATGGTTTTAAGCCGCTGCGCGTCGCCGCCGGATATTTCGGCGATGAGCCAGCCCTGGTAGCCGATGTCATCGAGGGCCTTCATGACAGCGGGCCAGTCGCAATCGCCGGCGAGCAGTTCCACGTCGAAGCCTTTCCACAGGCCTTCCTTGTCGCGTTTGGAGCGGCTGAATTCCTTGACGTGGACCTTGGCAATGCGTTTGCCCAGAATGCGGATCCATTGTTCCGGCCAGCCGTAATTGACAATGTTGCCCACGTCAAAGTGCCAGCCGACGCGCGGGCTGTTGAATTCATCGACGTAGCGCGCGGCTTCGAGCGGGCTGAGCAGGAATTGGTTCCAGACGTTTTCGATGGCAATGGTGACGCCCAGTTCCTCGGCCAGGGGCACGACTTTGCGAATCTCGGCCTGGGAGCGGGTGTAAGCGTCGGCGTAGGAGACCTCTTTTTTAACCACGGCCGGCACCAGCAGCACGGAGGTGCAGCCCAGTTTTTTCGCGTCACGCAGGGCGGTTTTGAGTCCTTCGACTCCGCGGGCGCGCACCTCAGGATTGGGATCCGAGAGGGGGCTGCTCCAGTGCGCCGAGTTCATCACGCTGGCGATTTCCAGGCCGGTGGCGTCGCGGGCCTTGAGGATTTCATCGACGCTCAAATCGCTCGGGCTGCTGACTTCGAGGCCGTCAAAGCCGGTTTCTTTCGCCAATTTAAACTTGTCGGCAATCGATTGATTGCCCGAGATCATCCCGAGATGAATGGCCTTTTTGAGACGACGCTTCGCATTGTCGGCGGCGAAAAGCTGGGTTCCCAGCATGGGCAGCGAGGCCAGCGCCAGGGTGGCGCCGGCGCCTCTAACAAAATCGCGGCGGGTCAAGGAGGTTTTCATATAAACTTGGTTTGACCGGGCATGGCGACGGGCGGCACGGGCAGTGGCTGGTTCCAGTCGAACTTGGGCGGGCACAGATTTTCCTCCGAATTCAAGGCCTGTTCCCAGGTGATGGTTTGGCCCGTGTAGGCGGCCATGCGGCCCATGATGCCCATCATCGTGCTGTGGGCCATCCACTCGCCGTCATTGATGGGTTTGCCGGACCGGATCGAGGCAAACAATTCGTCATGTTCCACCTGGTACATATTCGGCTGGGGACCGCTGTATTCCCAGTTCTTCTCACCCGTGATTTTGTGGAGTTTACGGAAACCGCTAACCTGGCCGATGCCCTTGGAGCCCATGAGATAATCCGAATTATCGTTGGAGCAGCCGTCTTGCTGACGACAGAACAGAAAGCCGCGGGCGCCGTCGGCGAACTCATACACCACCTCGAAATGATCGTAGATATGGCCGAATTCCGGCGCGACACGCACCTGGCGGCCGCCATGAGCCGTGGCTCGCACCGGCGTCGCGTCTTTCATGGCCCAAGCCATCTTATCGACGCTATGGATGGCCTGCTCGACCAGGTGATCGCCGGAGAGCCAGGTGAAGTAATACCAGTTGCGCATCTGCCATTGCATGTCCGTCCACTCGGGTTTGCGCGGATAAACCCAGATGCTGCTGGTATTATAGGTGGAATAGATGGCGCGGATGTCGCCAATGGCGCCATCGTGAACCTGCTGGAACACCGCGCGCTCAGCCGGGTTGTAGCGCCAGCAGAAGCCGGCGACGAGGGCGAGTTTCTTCGTTTTGGCCAGGGCGGCGCTGGCCATCACCGAGCGAAGTCCCGGGGCATCCGTGGCCATGGGTTTTTCGCAGAAAATATGTTTGCCGGCTTCGACCGCGGCTTTGAGATGAATCGGGCGGAAACCAGGAGGGGTCGCCAGAATTACGACATCCACACCGCTGCTGAGGACTTTCTGGTAGGCGTCGAAACCGACGAAACAATGGTCGGGATCGACCTTTACCCGGTCCGGTTCGGCTTTTTTCAACTCACTTAGGCTTCCCTGAAGGCGGTTTTCATGGGCATCGCCCAGAGCGACCAGCACGACGTTTTTATCGGCTGCCAAAGCTTGCGTGGCGGCGCCCGTGCCGCGTCCGCCGCAGCCGATCAACCCCAACCGCAAGGTATCGCCGTTCTGGGCGAAGGACCGGGTGGGGAGGCCGAAATTGACCGCCAGGGCGCCCCCAAGCATGGCGGTGCTCGAGGTTTTGAGAAAATCACGGCGCGAAGTGGGTCGGGGAGTGGAATCAGGTGTGTTCATGATAATGGCAATAAGTTCGATGGTTTGGCTAACAGGGTAATCCCCCATTGCTTGGCGGTCAAGCCGGCCGGAAAAGAAAACGGCCGGTCCAGGCTGGACCGGCCGCGTCGTCAGACTTGAATGCCTTGCAAGGCGCGGGCCTATTTATTCTTCAGACCACGGAGATGCGTCACGAGGGCTTTGATTTCGCCGTCGGTCATCTTATCGGCCATGGGTTTCATGTGGTTCTTTTCGTTCCCTTCCTTGATCGCCTTGAAGATGTCTTCATCCTTCAGGGTGTCTTGCACCTTCGGATCCGAGTAATCACGGACTTTGAATTTCTGACCCAGCGTGGTGTCGCCCTTGCCTTCGGGACCATGGCAGCTTTTGCAGTGTTTGAGGAAGTTGTCTTTGGCTTCGGCGGCGCGTGCGGTGGTAGCCATCAGGGCTAACGCGGCAATAATAACGATCGAGAGTTTCTTCATAATGCTATTCTGAGATCAGGTTGTGTTAAATTCGGTATTCGCAATGGGCACAGGGTCTAAATTAATTTTTCAGACAGCGCAAGTGTTTGTTTTCTGGTTTTTCATCGTTTCCCGCGCTTCGCCGGGCGCGACCTTCCGGCGAACGATCACCGGTTTTTTGCGCCTTTACTACTCAATGGACGACGGGGGCCGGGCGGGCATTCAATGCGTCCGGGGCGGGAGGTGATATTTTTATTTTCAAACCGGGCGAATTCACCATACTCCGGGCCATGCGAAACGAACCCCTGCTCCAACTGGATTTGCCTGGCATTCGGAAGTTTAAAACCGGCAAGGTGCGCGAAGTGTTCGATTTGGGCGAGCATTTGCTGATTGTGGCCACGGATCGCATCTCGGCGTTTGACTGCGTTTTACCCAACGGAATTCCCCGGAAAGGCGAGGTGCTCACCCAGTTGTCGCATTTCTGGCTCGATCAGACCCGGGACCTCGTTCCCAACCACCGCGTGGCCGGGCCGGACGATCCCCTGCCGTTATCGCTCCAAGCGTTTGCGCCGGTCCTCGATCGCCGGAGCATGATCGTGAAAAAAGCCCAGCCCCTGGCCATCGAATGCGTCGTGCGCGGCTATCTGGCGGGATCCGGCTGGAAGGAATACCGGGCGCAACAAACGGTGTGCGGCCTCAAGCTGCCGGCGGGATTGAAGGAATCGGATCCGCTGCCCGAACCGATTTTTACGCCCTCGACCAAGGCTGAAGCCGGTCACGACGAGAACATCTCCTTTGCCCAGGCGGCCCGGGCAGTGGGAGCGGATTTGGCCGAAGCGGCCCGCACGGCGAGCCTGAAGCTTTACCGCTTCGCGCGGGACTATGCCCGCCAGCGCGGCATCATCATCGCCGACACAAAATTCGAATTTGGGATTTTCGATGGCCGGCTCATTCTTATTGACGAGGTGCTGACCCCCGATTCCTCGCGGTTCTGGCCGGCGGCTCAATACGAGCCGGGACACAGCCAGCCGAGCTTCGACAAACAGTTTGTGCGCGATTATCTGGAAACGCTGGATTGGAATAAGACGCCGCCGGCGCCAAGACTTCCAGACGAGGTGGTGACTAAAACCGCGGCGAAATATGGGGAGGCCTACACGCGGCTGACCGGGCGAGCGGTATAGAGACGGAGCCACTGAATGGGCCCTGTGGGTGGGTGCGCTGAGCCTGGCCGGATTGCGCTACCGCCGGCAGCTTTCCGGTTGGCTGCAACCGGCCCATTGAAGCGCGGCGCGATTTCAGTTTGTTCAAGCATCCCCTTTCCTGTTTAACTGCGGGCGATGTTTGAATTGCTCAAAACCGATCCTGGCAGCAAGGCCCGTTTGGGCCGCCTAACCACCAGCCACGGAGTCATCGAAACTCCCATCTTCATGCCCGTGGGCACCCAAGGCAGCGTCAAAGCGCTCGATCCACGCGAACTGCACGAGATGGGGACCCAGATCATCCTGGGAAATACCTATCATTTGAGCATTCGACCCGGCATGGAAATCATCCGGGGCGCGGGCGGCCTGCACCAGTTCATCAACTGGCACAAGCCCATCCTGACCGATAGCGGTGGTTTCCAGGTCTTCAGCCTGGCCAAGCTTCGGAAGATCAAACCCCACGGCGTGGAATTCCGTTCGCATTTGGATGGATCTTTGTTGTTTCTCGGGCCGAAAGAAGCCATGGCCATTCAGCGTGACCTGGGCTCGGATATTGCCATGGTATTCGATGAATGTCCGCCGCACGACTGCGCGCCGCGGGAAGTGCGGGCCGCCGTGGAACGAACCCTTCGCTGGGCGCGCGCCTGCCGCGAGCAGCCCCGCGCGGCGGGACAGTTGGTGTATGGGATTGTGCAGGGCGGCAGCCACGCCGCGTTGCGCGAAGAATGCGCCAAGACGCTCGTGGCGATGGCATTCGACGGCTACGCCATCGGCGGGGTGAGCGTCGGCGAGCCCGAGCCGGAAATGATGCTGGCCGTGGAATACACCGAGCCCTTCCTGCCGGCGAACCAACCCCGGTACGCCATGGGCCTGGGCACGCCGGCGCAACTGGTCGAGCTGGTGGCGCGCGGGATGGACATGTTCGATTGCGTGCTGCCCACCCGCGTGGCGCGCAATGGCACCGCCTTCACCAGCCTGGGCACGGTCAACATCAAGGCGGGTTTCAATAAAGCCGATTGGCGGCCCATTGAAGCGGGTTGCGAATGCTTCGCCTGCCGCCACTTTTCGCGCGCTTATCTGAGGCACCTGCTGAACGTAAACGAGATTCTGGGATTGCGCATGGTGAGCGTCCATAACAGTTATATGTATTTGAAACTGATGAGCGACATCCGAACCCACTTGTCGGCGGGCACGTTCAGCGAGTTCCGCCGGCAGTTTGTGGCCGGATACGTGCCCTCCCGCCGGTTGCGGCTCGGACAGGCCAAGGAATAAAAATGGCGTGGCAAACGGGCCTGGGAATCTTACAAGGGCTACCTGGCGGCGCATAACCTGCCCACGGACTGGACGCCGCCGAAACCGTTGAATATTCCCTCGGACCAGAACTTCACCGAAACACCGCTGTTGAAGGACATCGGCTATCGTGGTCGGGGCACAACCAACGCTGAGTTAAAGCTACGTATTGATGCTTTGTTCCGTACCCGGTTTGTCGATTACCTGGGTGGGTTGGCGAAAATGACGGATCTGGCGGCGTGCCAGCAGGAATTGCGGGGCATGACGAATCTCACCCTGCCTCAATTGCCGCGCGACCCCGCGTTGGATGTGATCGATTATTTTCGCGTCATCGAACCGGAGATGAACGAATTGCGGCAGGCGAGTTTGCGTCCTAAATCCGCCTTTATCATTCA
>JADGRT010000218.1 GCA_017880715.1 Verrucomicrobiia bacterium
TACAATCTTGCGCTCGATCTGGGCGAAACCAACAACCTGGCCGCGCAGAACGCGGAAACCATGAAGAGCTACCAGTCCCGTCTGGACGCAATCCGAAAGGCCGGCCGCAGCCGGCCCTGACTGCGGACACGTGGGGGAGGGGTGGAAATCTTTGGTTCGTTCCCGCCCATACGCAGTGACTTGCGGACTTGGCTGCAAAAGGGGCAATTCGCTTTTTTCGGCGTGTGCTCTGCGGCTGAGACGGCGCGCGGGACTCCGGCCCGCTTGGGCTGCACGAATAGCTCAGAGGCCCCTCACCGTTGTGGCACCTCGTGATTCTTTCACACCCTAAGCGGGCCAGAACTCCAAGGACTCCCGATTCCGCGCCTAAAGAGCCAGTATTAGGATGTAGTTCGTTTATGAGTAAGGACTTGTGAATGTTCTTCGAAACCGTAGCAATGCGGCTTTTGCAGTCATTTGCGACCATTGGAGGGGGTTTGCGGGTACAAAAGGTACAACTTTTTAAGGGCAACGCGCGGTTTTAACGTGCAAGAAGCGCCAAGGAAAGGGACAATGGTGATAAGGTTAAACACGAGCAATGAAAGAGACTCCTGAAAAAGACACTCTCCATATCAAGTGGCCCTGGACCATGATCTGGATGGAGTATGCGGACGAGATCATCGCCCAAATCAAGGAAGCATTGCCGCCGGATCATGAGATGCGGCAGCATGAGATATATCCTGGCATCAAGTGGGAGAGACGCCTGATCTATATCGTCGATGATGACACCACCGGCCAGAGAATCCTCGTGAACTTCGAGAGAATGAAGCGATGGAAGAAGACGAAGTTCAAAGTGCCCACGATGCGCGTGTTCAAGGACCAGGCGGAAATCGCGCGAATGATCGAGCGTGACCATCTTGCGGAATGCGCCAAATACAACGAGGACGGAACGTTGAAATGAATGCCTAGCAGAATCAAGGAATGCAGATAACCCGCAGCGAAGCGAATGGTTATTTGCATTCCCGGGTTGAACGA
This sequence comes from Verrucomicrobiia bacterium, assembly GCA_017880715.1. GTDB lineage: Bacteria > Verrucomicrobiota > Verrucomicrobiia > Limisphaerales > UBA1319 > JADGRT01. The sequence continues at coordinate 1,015 of JADGRT010000218.1, forward strand.
AGCCGCGTCGAACTCACCAAAATCCCCCTTTGCGGAAAGTTTTAGGAGAGAGAATCTGTCGGGAGGATTTTATTCCCCCAATCGCTTTCGATTCCCATCGCTTCCCCACGGCCAGGCCAGGGAAACACCGATTCGAACTAACCGGCGGCGTCCCTAACAAGCCGCGATTTCCTACCAGTGATCGAAACAGAGGCGAGGCTCTCAAGGAACCTGCACGGTGCAGCCAGGACCGATGCAAGGCGTGTTTGGGAGCCGTTGCGCCCGCTGGACCCGATCGAGGATCTCCTGGGCTGTCATCTTGGCCGCTGGATTGTCAACCAGGCTTTGAACCAGGGTGGAAACAGTCTCGAAGACACCGGTAGAAACGCTAGGAAAAACGCTAGGAAAAACGCTAGGAAAGACGCCAAATCACATTCTGTCACTCCTCCAGAACGATCCCCACTTAACGGTTTCGGAGATGGCAAAACACCTGTCCAAGTCTGAGAGTGCGGTAAACCGTGCCATCCAAAAGCTTCAAGCCGCTCGACGCCTCAGACGCGCAGGCTCCCGCAAGGCCGGCTATTGGGAGGTTCTGCCATGAGCGCCGTCGGCCAAATCGAGAAGAAAACCCAGCAACGGGTGGTGAAGCTGTTCCGCGAGACGCTGGGCTACGGCTACCTCGGCAACTGGGAGGAACGCGAGGGCAACCGGAACATCGAGTCAGATCTCCTGCGGTCTTGGCTAGCCATGATAGAGGCCGCCAAGTGGTTGGCCTTCGCCAAACCGTGGCTGCAGAGGGAACAAGTTGTCCGCGCTACAAAAACGTGGCAGCCGACGTGAGTCGGCTCAAATTCCCGAGTCTTAGAACTCCTGATCCCGCGTCTCCTAACAACCCTTCTCAAGGCAATCCTCTGCGCCCGGCTGCTACCGGCATGGACAACATTATGTTGCAGGTGGGACATATTTTTGTCCACATTGGGCAAATCGATTTCAACCATATTCCATGGAGTCAGGATTCCGGGGTCTTGCGCAGCTTTTCGAAGTTAGAGACTCCTGACGTAATGTTGAGCTCAACATTACTGACGTCGTCTCCTACGGGTTTTTGGATGTTCGATGTTCGGAGTTCAATGTTGAGGGTTCGATGTTCACGGGGTTTGGTGCATCCGCGTTAGAGAAAATGATCCGGCTCACGCCGGATGCTACGGAAAAAATGAGCTGCTCACGCAAAACTTCCACTCGCCAGAACGGTGGGCTTTTGCCTACACTTTCCGCCCTGTTGACTTAATGCAGCCGTTATGAGCCAAAACGAAATACGCGCCAGCCGCCAAATCCGCCAGGATTTCCTCGATTTTTTTAAATCCAAAGGCCACACCCTCGTGCGGTCCTCGAGTCTCCTGCCTGACTCGCCTAACTTGCTCTTCACCAACGCCGGCATGAACCAGTTCGTTCCCATCTTCCTGGGACAGCAAAAATGCCCCTATGCCCCGCCCCGCGCCGCCGATACCCAGAAATGCATCCGCGCCGGCGGCAAGCACAACGACCTCGAAGATGTCGGCCTCGACACCTACCATCACACTTTTTTCGAGATGCTCGGCAATTGGAGTTTTGGCAATTACTTCAAGACCGAGGCCATCGACTGGGCGTGGGAATTGATAACGGGCGTTTGGAAGCTCCCCAAGGAACGTCTCTATGCCACGGTCTATTGCCCCGATAAATCCCAGGGCGATCCTAGCGAGTTCGACCAGGAAGCCTATGATTGCTGGGCCGCCAAGTTCACCGCGGCCGGACTCGATCCGAAGGTTCACATCCGCCACGGCAACAAAAAAGATAATTTCTGGATGATGGGCGAAACCGGGCCTTGCGGTCCCTGCTCGGAAATCCACATGGATCTCACCCCCAAGGGCGACACCCGGGGCGAGTTGGTCAACCAGGGCAGTCCGCAGTGCATCGAGATCTGGAACCTGGTGTTCATGCAATTCAACGCGAATCCGGATGGCACCTATTCCCCGCTGCCGGCCAAGAGCGTCGATACCGGCATGGGTTTCGAACGGGTCACGAGCATCGTTCAGTGCACGAAGCATTTCACCGATTTTACCGGCATCATCTCCAATTACGAAACGGACATCTTCCGGCCGATCTTTGCCAAGCTGGCGGAGCAAAGCGGCAAGCGGTATGGATCGACCCTGCCCCAGCCCGGCAGCTCGGGCGATACCGAGCAGGAAAAGATCGACGTGGCCTTCCGGGTCATCGCCGACCACATCCGCACGCTGAGTTTTGCCATCGCGGACGGCATTGTGCCGGCGAACACGGATCGCAATTATGTGCTGCGCCGCATTCTGCGCCGGGCGGTGCGCTACGGCCGCACCCTCGGATTCCGCCAGCCGTTCTTTTTCGAACTGGTGGAGGTGCTGGCCGAGACCATGGGCGACGTGTTCCCGGAAGTGCGGGCCAGAAAAGAATTTGTCCAAAACACCATCCAGGCGGAGGAAGAGGCGTTTAACCGGACGCTGGATCGGGGCATCGAGTTATTCAATGAAGAGGCAGCACGCCTCCTGGGGAGCGCGCGCGTCCCGCGTGCGGGTTCCGGCGTCGCGCCGGAACCATCTTCACACAACGTCCGATACTCCAAACGCCGCCTCCCCCATTTCGAACGTCCATGGGCCAAATACATGATTTCCTTCTCGACGGTGAACCGTCGGCCGCTTGCGCCTGCCTCCCGTGACATCGTTTTGAAAAGCATGCTCCATCTTCATGAGCAGCGCCGCTACGAAATGTACGCTGCTTGTGTCATGCCGGACCACGCGCACTTTCTGATAGAACCTCAAATCAAAGAGGATGACCAGGAAGGCAAGCCTGTTTTTTGGCCCCTGACAGAAATCCTGCATTCCTTGAAATCCTTCACCGCGCACGAAATCAACAAATCCGAGGGCACCACAGGTCCTGTCTGGGAAAAGGAATCCTTCGACCGACTCATCCGATCTGGAAGCGACTTGGAGGAGAAGTTTCATTATATTTGCGGCAATCCGTGGAGCGCGAATGTGGTGGGTCCAAACGAAAGTTATCCGTGGATTTGGACGCCGGCTCCTCGGCGCGACGCCGAGGAGAGCACGCGGGACGCGCGCGCTCCCCAATCTCTCATGGGCGGTGATTTTGCATTTAAACTTTACGACACCTACGGTTTTCCGCTGGATTTAACGCAACTGATGGCGCGCGAACGCGGATTGAGCGTCGATACGGACGGATTCGACAAGCTCATGGACGAGCAGAAGAAACGTTCGCAGGCGGCGCAAAAGAAACAGGTCATCGAACTGTCCCAAATCGACACCACCACACCCACGAACTTTGTCGGCTACGACAACCTGGAAACGGCGGCCAAAGTCCTGGAAGTGGTCCGCATCAAGGCCAAAACGGCTATCATCCTCGACACCAGCTCTTGCTATGCCGAAATGGGCGGTCAGGTGGGCGATACGGGCAAACTGAGCTTGGGCGGCTCGTCCTGGCGCATTGTCAACACCCAGAAAGTTGACAACACCTGGCTGCACTTCCTCGATCCCGAAAACCTGCAACTCGATGCGTTGCCAGCGCCCGGTTCCAGCGTCACCCTGGGCGTCGATCTGCCGCGCCGTGCCGCCATTCAGCGTCATCACACGGTCACCCACCTGCTCCACTGGGCGTTGCATGAAGTCGTGAGCCAGGATGCGGCGCAGAAAGGCTCGTATGTCGGGCCGGACAAGCTGACGTTCGACTTCAACAGCGTGCCCTTGACACCCGAGCAGGTTTTGGACATTGAACGGCTCGTCAACGAGCGGATCGTGGAAAACGCCCCGGTGGCGGCCTTGGAATTGCCCTACCTTGAGATTAAGAACCGGCCCGAAGTCATGCAATTCTTTGGCGAGAAATACGGCGACACCGTCCGCGTCATCCAGATCGGCGGGAAACCGGGCAGTCTGAATGGCTATTCGATGGAACTGTGTGGCGGCACCCATGCGCGCGCGACTGGCGAGATCGGCTTGTTCCGCATTGTCAGCGAAGGCGCGATTGCGGCGGGCGTGCGGCGCATCGAGGCGGTAGCCGGTCTGTGCGCCTACCAAAAAACCCGGCAAGAAACCGCCCTCATTGGCGTCCTGGCCGGCAAAATCAATTCACCCGCAGGTGAGTTGGAGCATAAACTCGACAATCTGCTGTCGCAGCAAAAGGAACTCGAAAAACGGCTCAGGGCCATGCAGCAGAAACAGGCGGCCGACACTGCCCGCAGCCTGGTGGCGCAGGCCTGCACCATCGGCTCCGTGCGCGCGATCGTTCAAAACCTGGGCGAAGTCGATAGCGAATACCTGCAACACGTCACGGACGCTTTGAAGAGTGAGTTCAAAGGCGTGGTCGTATTGGCCTGTGTGGGTGGAGGCACGGTGGGATTGGCCGCCTGGGTGGCGCCCGAACTCACCCAGCAGTTCCAGGCCGGCAAGATCATTCAAGCCATTGCCCCGATCGTGGGCGGCAAAGGCGGCGGCAAGCCGGACTTTGCCCGCGGTGGCGGCAAGGATGCCAGCAGGGTTGCGGAAGCCTTGGCCAAGGCGAAGAGCCTCCTGGGATGAAGCGTGGCTCGCCAGGAAGAGCGCGGGGGCAGGCTGTCCAATGCCACTAGGATTTCAACGCCGTCATCCCGGAGGGATGGTTGAAAATAGCCCAGCGTTTCAACGCTGGGACCGTGGCCTGGGTGTGCCAAGTCCCGAAGGGA
>JADGRT010000219.1 GCA_017880715.1 Verrucomicrobiia bacterium
CGGGGCATCGGAGCGTCCGCCGGCAGGCGTTCCTGCTCCCGCCAGCGGTTCAAAGCATCCGCCGAATACTTCCGGCGCAGCCAGGCGTTGTATTGGTCCGTCAAATCGGCGGCGTAGCTGGCGGGAATGTCCGTCCAGGTGCCGGGGTTTTTGCGGGTATTTTTCCCGCGCAATCGCCCGTCCGCCCACGCTTCGATCAGCGAGTTTTCATTGACAAACTCGACCAAAACCACCGCCGGCTCCTGCGCATAGGTTGCGCCGGTGTAGGGATTTTTATGCGTCAGAAGCTGCCGGGCGTACTCGCGTTGAAGCTGCAACAGCCGGTCATCGAAGAAGGTCACCGACTTGGCGAACCCCAGCAATTCATGGTCTTTCACGCCATCGCCCGGCTGGTAAGGACGAGCCACGTTGAGGTTCAGATCGGAATAGATGCCGCGCTGCTTTAGTTCGGCCATAAAGCAATCGAGCCGGTCCATTTGCCCGGGATCGAGTTCGCGCGTGTCGTTGCGATGGGCCGCAATAACGCCGCCGGGCGCGGGGCGGTCCAGGAAGTGAAAGCGCACGCAATTGATGCCCAACCGGGCCAGGTTGGCGGCAATGCGCGGCGCGTTTTTTTGCGCGGGCAACCCGCCCTGCCCCGTGGCATTCACACCCCAGATCCTAAAGCGCCGTCCATCCGGGTAGCTCAAATGGCCGGCCTTGATCCGGATAGGACCCGCTTTGCCAGCGGGCGCCTCCAGCAGAAAACTAACGTCCACCGCCGCGTCAATCCGTTCCGGCCATTCGAAGGCAAAGGCGGGCTGGGAAGCGAGGTCCATGGGCGATTTGCCGGCGTGGTAATCGGCAGCCAAAACCCGGGCGGCCAAGACGGAAACAGCCAGGACGCCCAGAACGGAGCCGAACCGGAGAAATTTGGCTTGCATGAGCTGTCATTCATTAGGCCTGGGACGCTTTGTGTCAAGCCGGCTTAATTCCATTGCTTTAGCTTAAGCGAGCCCGCAAATTGACACGTAACCTACGAGTAGGTGTGCCTATGTTTCGATTGCTGTTATTTTCGGTTGCATTCCGGATCGCGTTCTTCGCATTTCTCGTTTTTGCGATCTTTTTGGCTCTCTTTTTACCGAGTATCTGGCGGGCAACCCCGCCGGGTTTTGCCCCGGTCATCCGGGTTAGCGGCTTGAGCCGGGTGCAAGCTTGGTCCCTTAAACGCGGCGCGATTCAGGCCCTGGCGGCGGGCAAGACCAATGATGCCCTTTATGGCTGGCAGGCGGCGGTAGCCTACGATTCTGCCAATCCGGAATTGAACCGCGGACTATTGCGAACGCTGCGAATGGATTTGGGCACAAACCAATACATGAACCTGGCAATCCAGCATTCCTATTGGCTGTTGCGGTTGACCGCCACCAATCTGGCCGATGTCGAACTGGTGTCCCAGGTGTTCGAACGCTACCGTCTCACGGATCACACCTTGAGCCTGCTACAACCTTTAGAGCATCAGCGGAGTCCTAACTTGGAGAAGGCTTATCTCAAGGCCTTGTTTAACGCCGGCCAAATCAAGGAATTCGCCAACCGGTGGCCAACGGTCAATCCGTCGGCGGTCGACGCCGAATTGCGGCTTTATCAGGCGGCCTTTCAGGCCGGGTGGGGAACGGTTGCCGAACGCCTGCAGGGGAAAGAAAACCTGGATGCGGCTTTAACCGATGGCGAGTGGCGGGTGTTGGCCAACCGGCTGTCGATGGCAGTGGGGTTCCAGGCGGGGGATGGCCAGCGTTTCGAGCAATCGTTAAGACGGTTGTCCGAGTGGCAACTCGATACGCCGGCCGAACATTGTAATTACTGGCGTTTGTTGTCGGCTTTGGGACGGAAGGCCGACGCCATTGAATTGGCCAAAGCGTATCGGAAGCCTCCCGGCACGGGCGCCGAAGCGAGGCAATTGGCCGAGATGTATGCAAGTTTGGAGCTGGCCGACAAGGCCATCGACCTCTTGCAGCACCAAACGGTGGAAGACGCTTATGACGAGCGGATTTGGATGGTCTGGGGCGAAATTCTGGTCGCCAACCAAAGGTGGGAAGCGGCCTCGAGGTTGGCGGCCCAGATCCGCCAGACAGCCGCCGCGCAGAGGACACTCCTGGGATATAGTCATTATTTGGATGGCCAGGCGGAATTAGGCGTCGGAAAACCAGCCCTTGCTGAAATTGCCTTTCGCAAGGCCACCGAGTCCGATTTTATAAACCCGTTGACGGGTTTGAGAATTGCGGAGAGAATTTGCGACTTGGGATATCCCGACGTTGCCAAAAAACTCCTGCTAAAATTGCGGCAGCCTTTGGAGAAGAATCCGGACTATTGGAAAGGCATCCTCAGCGTCGCGGAAAAGTTAAAGGATGCTGATTTAAGGTTGGCCGCCTATGCGGCCGCCTACAAACAGCAGCCGAAACATCTGATCGCCAAGAATAATTACGCGGCGGCGCTCGTCACTTTGCGGCAACAACCGGCCGAGGCGATCAAGTTGACGATGGATCTCATGGTCCAGTTACCCAAATCGGTTTTCGTCAAAATCAATCACAGCCAGGCCTTGCTGCTTAATCAGAGAACCCACGATGCGGAAGCCGTGTTGAAGACCATTAATCCGAATCGTCTCACCCCGGAGGAGGCGACCTCCTATTATATGGCCCGGTTCGAGCTTTATTTGAATCTTCAGCAATTTGACCAAGCCCGCCAAGCCGCTAGCCGGATCGAACGGCGTTTTCTCTATTCCTGTGAAATCCAATGGCTGGATCAGGCCTGTGCCAAACTGTGAAGAACGACTATGTTCAACGCTCAGCACGGCACACGTTGTGGCTCACTGGAATTGCAGCCTTTGACCGCGACGACGATGACAGACCTCCGTCGCGACCGTTCCATCGCCCCGGGGGGGGATGATTTTGCGAACCTGGTAACGGCTTTCCTTCCGCTGGTTTATGGCAGCGCGTGCTTGCTGGCCGCTGACAACGCGGCGTCCGTGGGGAGGATTGTCGCGGCGGTGTTTCACGCTTTCGCCGTTCGCTGGCGCGCGCTACCCAGGCGCACCGTGGTCGCCACCTGGCTGCTCCAAACCACCGGGTTTGCCGCCGCGCGAGAACGCCAGCACCAGCGCTGGGCCGCTCCGGACGCAACCTCTACGGCTGGTATTAGCCAGACCCTGTTTGCCGCGCTGAATCGGTTGCCCCCTGCGTATCTGAACCCGGTGAGCCTGCAATGCATTATGGGTGAGACCGCCCCGGTCATCAGCCGGGCGCTGCGCGTAAGGGAAGCGCGCGTCGCCAAGTTAGCGAACCGTGGCTTGGCCAGGCTGGCGAAGGCGCTGCGAAAAAAACGTGTCACCGCCGAAGCACGCCCGCTCCTGGCAGGGATTGCCATGCCGGTGCCGCCCGAGATCGAAAGCCTCGTGTTGGGCCAACTCCACGAGTGGTCACCCAAAGCCCAGCGGAATGAGCTGGTTCGGGCCACCTTGCATGCTTGGGAGTGGGTGAAACTCAAGCGTGTCTTGCGACGGTTTTTCGTGACGGTCTCGGTGAGCCTCGGCGTCCTCTTGGCGGTCGGTCTGACCGTGGCGTGGCTGGCATGGCAGGGATATCTGACGGCCTGGTTTATCCGGCAATCAAGCCGTCAGCTCGCCAAGGAGATGCCGGAGATCGCGCAACCCGCCCGCCCCTGGCCCAACGCGGCCGCCGCGCAGGCTCTGGCCCGGCGGAACCCGCCGGAGACCTCAGCGGAACTCTACGGTCTGACGAACATTTGGATGGTGCAATTGACTCTTACGGCCAAGCAGTGGGAGGGCATCGCACCGTCGCATGTTCCACCCGTCTGGAACATCAAGCAACCGGATGGAACGATGGTCCTTCGCAACCCCAAGGCCCGACGTGCGGGGCTGGCGGGCGTATTGGGGCTCGACTTTAACTGGGTGGAGGCCCGGCTCGATTTCGCCGGCCTGGACTTTTCCAAAGTCGCGGTGCGATATCGCGGAAACGGCACCTACTTCAATTCCCTCTTCGGCCCGAAGCAGTCCTTCAAGGTTGACTTGAACAAGTTCACCAAAGGCCAGAACCTGGCCGGCATCCATACGTTGAATTTCGTGAACGCGATTCCGGACAACTCCTATCTCCACGATGCCTTGGGCGAACAACTGTTCCGGGATCTGGGCGTTCCCGCCCCGCGCACCGCCTATGCTTATCTCACGCTGGATGTCCCCGGCACGTTCACCCGCCAACCGCTGGGATTGTACGTGCTCATAGAAAACATCGACGGCGACTTTGCGGCGAACCGCTTCGGATCGAAGACCGTACCCATCTTCAAGCCGGTAACCCCGGCCTTGTTCAAGGATCTGGGCCCGGACTGGAAGGCCTACGCGGGTATTTATGATCTAAAAACCCGCGCCGACCCGGAGCAGTGGGATCGCCTGATCCAATTCGCCCGTCTGGTCACGCACGCGGACGACGCCGAATTTGCACGCCGGCTGGCCGAGTACCTCGACCTCGATGAATTCGCCGCGTTCCTGGCCGGTCATGTTTTGTTGGCCAGCTATGATGGGTTCCTTTCGAACGGTCAGAATTTTTACCTTTATTTGGACCCCCATTCGAACAAGTTCGGTTTTATCCCCTGGGACCAGGACCATAGCTGGGGCGAGTTCGGTTATGTGGCGACCGCTGATCGCCGGGAACGGGCGAGCATCTGGCAGCCCAACGCCCAAGAGGATCATTTTCTTCAACGTGTGCTCAAGCTCGAGGCCTTCCGCGCGCTTTACCGGAGGCAACTGGAAAACGCGCTCGCCCATCACTTTAGGTCCGATCGCTTATATGGCCAAATCGACCACCTTGCCTCCCTGATCCGGCCGGCGGTAGCGGCCGAATCCGATTTCCGTCTCAAGCGATTCGATCTCTCGATCAGCACCAACTGGGTCAAAGGCCCGCGGGATGGAGAACCGGAAGGGCCCAAAGCTCCCGTCCACCAGATCAAGCGGTTTATCGCCAATCGCATAACCTCCATCCGCGACCAGTTGGACGGCCAGGCAGAGGGGGTTGTTCTGAACCCGAATCCGTCACATTGAGACTGGATTTCAACCCCTTCCGGGCGTAGCGGCGTCTCGGCAGAGCGCCGCATTCCATGCCCGAAACCGGGACGTTGGCGGCGCTCTGCCGAGCCGCCGTTACGGAGTTATTACTACTCGCGTAGCAGCGTGTCCACGGCGTCAACGAGCTCGCGCCCGCGTACACCGCGGTAGCGAATCACGCCTTGGGAGTCGAGAACCCAGATGTTGGGCCAAACCCGCACGTTCCAGTTTGTGGAAATCGGCCCGTCGCGCTTGTCCCGAAAGGAGGGCCAGGTTATCCCGTATTTTTCAATATCCGCTTTGGCCTTCGTCAGATCGTCCTCGCCATAGACTCCAATGAAGGCGAAGGGCTTTCCGGTCATGCGCTCGACGAGTTTGCGATGGTCCAGCGCCTCGCTGTAACCAGGCCACCAAAACGTCAGCACCACCACTTTGCCGCGATAGTCGCTCAATTTCATCGGCCGGCCCTCCAGGTCTTCGCCTTCGATTTCCGGAGCCGGTTTCCCGATGATCAGACGGCGCAACTCGGACAGTTCGGGCTTTGCCAGGTCCTCCAATTTCCACCCCCGCTGCTTGACCTGGCCGAACTCGGTGATGACGCGCTCAAAGTGCTTTTCGGCCTGCGCGGTTG
>JADGRT010000220.1 GCA_017880715.1 Verrucomicrobiia bacterium
TGCCTGGTAGCGCAGGTTTCCAACCTGCTGTATCGCCGACTTCCAGTCGGCTGGGCGTGCGACTTAGGCAGCGCATCCACACTTTCAAGCGCGTCCGCCCAGCGCGCGGCCAGCGGATTGGAAATCCGCGATACAGCAGACTGGAAGTCTGCGCTACGGCGCAGGCGTATCCGTCCGCCAGATCCGTGTAAGGTGCAGGCAGCAGCTTCGCCCTACCTGGTTCATGGAAAGAAACGGCTCGAACAAGCGTCATCCGTGTTTGTCCGTGTGAGCCGTAGTTAAGAATATAATATGCAACAGGATTCAGGATTCCAGGCTGCGGATTGCCCCCCGCCAAAGAAATGGGTTTTAATCAACGACCGATTCGTGCTCGAAGCCGACGCCAAGGTGCCGGTTTTCGATCGCAGCTTCCGATACGGCGACGGACTGTTCGAAACGTTGCGAGTGTACGGAGGCAGGCCCTTTGCCTGGGAGCAACATGCGGAACGTTTGCAGCGTGGGAGCGAATTTCTCCGCATCCGGCTGCCTTTTAGTGCCAGCGAACTGAGACACTTGGCGCTGGAACTCATCCGGCGAAATCAGATGCCCGAAGCCGTTCTGCGCCTTCAAGTATCGCGCGGGTCGGGACGGCGCGGTTATGCGCCTGCCGGTGACGAATCCCCGCTCCTGGTGATGACCCTCGGCGGGGCGCCGGTGCTTGACGAAGGGGCGCCGGTGCGATGGCAGTTGATCACGAGTTCTCTGCGCCTGCCGGAGAACGATGTGCTGTCCGGCTTCAAGACCTGCAACCAGCTCATGCATGTTTTAGCGGCTGCCGAGGCGCGGGAACGAAGCGCCCAGGACGCCCTGCTGCTGAATGCGAACGGTTGCGTGGTGGAAACAACGTGTGCGAATCTATTCTGGATCCAGGATGGCGTCGTCTGCACCCCGCCGTTGACCAGCGGCGCTCTGCCGGGAGTGACGCGCGCATGGGTCATCAACGTCGGTGCCGAGCTGGGTGTCGAAGTCTGTGAACGCAACGTATCGCGCGCCGATCTGTTGCGCGCCAACGGCGTTTTCCTGACCCAAAGCGTGTGGGAAATCATCGAAGTAACGCGCGTGGACGAAACCGTCTTGCCGTTGGCCCCGTTCGTGGGAACCTTGCGCCAGGCTTATCGCAAAGCGTGTCTCAGCACTGCCGGTTAGAAATGGCGAGCGGCCTCGAATCGTTCGGCCCGCGATTGCAGCGGTGTGGCGGCGGTTGGATTAACGCAGGCGCCCAGACGCCCAGACGCTGAGAGTTGGCTAAGCTGGGACCCACACCCGCTATGGTTGTCTTTGCCAAACCACGTAGCGGCGTCTCGGCAGAGCGCCGCATACTTGGCCCCACGCACGGAAAATGGCGGCGCTCTGCCGAGACGCCGCTACGTGAAAAGACGAGCGCAAAGCGCCGGTTTCCCTTCCGTTTCCTTTAGTGGTCTAAATATCAAATATCTTTGCCTAGATTTACACCGACATGATGGCGGCGATGGCGGCGACTTTGACGATGTCGTCGGCGGTGCAGCCGCGCGAGAGGTCATGGGCGGGTTTCGCCATGCCTTGGACCAGGGGCCCCAAGGCCTGCGCACCGCCCAGTCGCTCGGTGATTTTGTACCCGATATTGCCGGCGTCGAGATCGGGGAAGATGAGCACGTTGGCCTTGCCAGCCACCGGCGAGCCTTTGGCCTTGCGTTCGCCGATGCTGGGAATGACCGCCGCGTCGAATTGCATTTCGCCATCTACCAACAGCTTGGAATCGGCTAGCTTGATCAAGGCGAGGGCCTGGAGGACTTTTTCGGTGTCGGCGGATTTAGCCGAACCTTTGGTCGAATAGGAGAGCAGGGCCACCCGCGGTTCGGTGCCGACCAGTTGTTTCCAGGAGCGGGCCGAAGCGAGGGCGATATCGCAGAGTTGCTCGGCCGTGGGCATTTCCACCATGCCGCAGTCGGAGTAGATCATCACGCCGTTGTCGCCGAACTTCGGGTTCGGGTGAATCATGACGAAGAAGGAGGAAACGGTCTTGAGTCCCGGCGCCGCCTTGATGATCTGCAAACTGGGCCGGAGGTTGTCCCCGGTGGTGTGCGTTGCCCCCGCGACGTAGCCGTCCACGCGGCCTTCCTTCAAAAGCAGGGTGGCGAAGTAGAGGTAATCTTTGATCAGTTGGCCCGCCTGGTCCTGGGTGAGGCCCTTTTCCTTGCGATATTGGTAAAGCTTTTCGGCCAGCGGGGCGGATACTTTTTCGTCCAGCGGCGAGAGGATTTCACAGCCGGAGACATCGGCGCCGCACTTCGCGGCGTCCGCCCGAATCTGGTCGGGCACGCCTACCAGGACGACCTGGCAGATTTTTTCCTGGGCGAGCCGGGCGGCGGCGTGGAGGGTCCGCTCGTCTTCGGTTTCCGGCAACACCACGCGCCGGTTCAGTTTTTTGGCCCGTTCCAATAATTGTTCGGCGAATCCCATAGTTTAATGCCTTTCTCGATGATTGATTAGCGATTGATTATTAAATGACTTCTTCCGGGCGCCCCGGTTTTCGGTCAGACGCTGAGTTTCCTGGGCGATGACCCGTTCCTCGTCGGTGGGTATGACAAAGACCTTGACACGGCCGGCATCGGTGGAAATCAGGGCTTCGCGGCGCGAGCCTTCCTGATTGCGCTGGGAATCGATTTGCACGCCCAGGAATTCGAGGCCGACGCAGGTCAGCGCGCGCACGGCGTCGGCGTTTTCGCCGATGCCGCCGGTAAACACCAGGACATCAAGTCCCCCCAGGGCGGCGCTGTAGCTCCCGATGTACTTCTTCAGACGGTAACAGAAGACATCGACGGCCAGACGGGCGTCGGGATGGGTGTCGTATTTCTCCAACAGGACGCGCATGTCGTTGGACAGGCCGCCCGAGAGGCCGAGCAGGCCGGACTTTTTCTGGAAGATGTTGCGGAAGTCCTTGGGCTGGATGCCCTGGTCATGGAGGAAGCACGGCAGGCTGGCGTCGATGTCACCGGAACGGGTGCCCATGACGAGTCCCTCGAGAGGGGTGAAGCCCATGGAGGTGTCGATCGCCTTGCCGTCCTTGATGGCGGTGATGGAGCAACCGTTGCCCAGGTGGGCGGTGATGATTTTGGAGGGTTTGCCGGCGAAACCGCTCAAAATGGCTGCCCGGCCGTGGACGTAGCGGTGGCTGGTGCCATGGAAACCATAACGGCGAATTTTATACTTTAGATACAGCTCGCGTGGCAACGGATACATGTAGGCAACGGGCGGCATGGTGGCATGGAAAGCCGTGTCGAACACGGCGACCTGAGGCACGCCGGGCATGATTTCGCGGCAGGCGAGGATGCCTTTGAGATTAGGGGGATTGTGCAAAGGCGCCAGGCTGCTGAGGCGTTCGATCGATTGGATCACGTCCTCATCGACCAGGACCGAATCGGAATAATCTTCGCCGCCATGCACCACGCGATGCCCCACGGCGTCGATGTCGGAAAGCGAGTGGAGCGCGCCCAGATCGGGGCTGACGAGGACCTCGAGCAGGTGTTGCAGGGCGACCGTATGATCGGGCAACTGCATTTCCTTATCGATTTTGTTCCCGTTGGAGGCCGAGATTCGAATGGCTCCCCTGGGTTCGCCGATGCGTTCGATCAAGCCTTTGCAGAGCAGGACAGCGTCGTCCCGAAGCTGGAATTTGATGGAGGACGAGCCGCTATTTAAAACCAGAATGTGCATGTCGTTTTTTAAAGTTGTCAAAATCCATCCTCAATTCCGGGCAAGCTGTCAAGCCCTTCACGGGCCGGGGAATTTCCGCCGGAATGCCTGTTCCCGGATACTGCCTGGACCCCCGCACACGCGCGATAAAAGGCCAGGGCCGCACCCCGGACCACCGGGGGATCGAGTGACGGGGCGCAAGTTTGCGTTCGGTGCCGCGCCAGGTCAAATCAAATAAAACTAATGATCGCGAATCCCCCGCCGAACGCGATTGCTTAGAAGCATGACCTATTATTATATTATCTTATTAACACCTTAAGGGACATGGTGAAAGATTGAAGTGGGCAAAAAATGCAAAGAAAACGGCAACTTGGGTGGAGTATCGCCCGGGCGACGATGCTAGGTTGTCTGCCACGGCGGTAACTCGGTTCCGAGGATTCCGCGCTTGCCAGCGAGAGAAGCGCGGTTTTTTAGGGTCCGATTCCGGGCGGGTGGCCGGTCCGGCCGGGCTGCGGTACCCGGGCTTGGTGGAAAACAGGCGATTTGAATAAGTCATATTAATATATATATTCCTGGCGTGACGGAACCGGCCGGACGGGGGGTGGCGCCGGGATGGCTGACTTCATAATGAATCGTAATGAAGCCGTCATGGTTTGGCCGGCGGGTCGGCGGGCGGGGCCGCCCGGAGCTATCATCCATCCGGCGGGTGAGGGTCGAATATTAAGAGGAACGCTATGGCTGAGTTGACACGAACCATCAAATACGAAGCTGACCGGGTGAAAGGTTTCGGCCGGGAACTCATGAGTGTGCCGGGTTGCGAGGACTTGCAATCCTGCATCCAATGCGGCACCTGCTCGGGTGTTTGCCCGCTGAGTATTTACATGGATTACTCCCCCCGGCAGGTCATGGCTTTGACCCGGTCGGATTTCAAAAACGAGGTATTGCGCAGTCACACGATCTGGCTGTGCGCCTCCTGCTATGCCTGCACGGTGGAATGCCCGCGCCAGATTCGCATCACCGACATCATGTACGAACTGAAGCAGCGGGCGATTCACGAGGGCATTTATGTGAAGAACTTTCCCATCCCGGTGCTGGCCAAGGAATTTTACACGATGTCGCGTAAATACGGGCGGATCACCGAAAACATCCTGGCCGCGTTCATGTTCCTCAAGACGGATTGGCTGGCGGCGATCGGCATGTGGAAGCTGGGCCTCGGCTTGTTTAGGCGCGGGCGTTTTTCGCTCTGGTTTCATGCCATCAAGCGCAAAGACGAATTGAATCGCATGCTGGCGACCGTGGACAACCTGTCGATCGACGAGTTAAAGGACGAACGTAAGAAAGCAAGCAAAGCAACCTAACCCATGAAATACTCTTATTTTCCTGGTTGTTCGTTGAAAGGCACCGGCCGCGCCTACGAGGAATCTCTGTTGCCGGTCTTTCAAGCCCTGGGCGTGGAGCTCGAGGAGTTGGATGATTGGAATTGTTGCGGCGCGACGGCTTACATGGCGGTGGACGAAGTCAAGGCCTGCGTCATGGCGTCCCGCAATCTGGCCATTGCCGAGAAGGCGGGCCACCCGGAGCTGATAGCTCCCTGCAGCGCCTGTTACTTGGTGCTCAATAAAACCAAACATTACCTGCAGGAATCGCCCGCCGTCCAAAAGGTCATCCAGGCGGCGTTGAAGGAAGGCAAGTTGACCTACAGCGGTAACGTTCCGGTCCGCCATCCGCTGGACGTGCTGGTCAACAACATTGGTTTGGCCGAGATCAAAAAACGGGTGAAGCACCCGTTGAAGGGCCTGAAAGTCGCGCCCTACTACGGCTGCCAGATGGTGCGCCCCTATGCGACCTTCGACGACCAATACAACCCCACCACCATGGATCGTTTGTTGGAGGCCCTGGGTTGCACCATGGTTTATTATCCGCTCAAGACCCGCTGCTGCGGCGGCAGCCTGACGGGCACGCTGCCCGAGCCGGGGCTGCTCTGTTCTTACATCCTGCTCAAG
>JADGRT010000221.1 GCA_017880715.1 Verrucomicrobiia bacterium
GGCGGCCAGGGAGGTGGCCGAGTGGTGGCGGAAGGCACGCCGGAGCAGGTGGCCCGCTGTGCCGCCAGCTTCACGGGTCATTATTTGCAGCGCATGTTGTCTGGCCGAGCAGACCGGAACGCAACTTGACATGAGAACAACGGTGACTCAATCCCATCACCGGTGTCGCCAGCGGGAGGTTGAGGAAGAGCGGGGAGACGTAAGAGAACGCCCCAACAATCTGCACCTTACACGGATCTGGCGGACGGATGCACTCGCGCCGTAGCGCAGACTTCCAGTCTGCTGTATCGCGGATTTCCAATCCGCTGACCGTGCGAATGGCGGACGCGCTTCCTAAGTCGCACGCCCGGCCGACTGGAAGTCGGCGATACAGCAGGTTGGAAACCTGCGCTACCAGACAATGGCCGGCCGGTAAGGCTGCTTTTCAGACATGGGTCGCCAAGATGCGTGTAAGGTGCAGCCAACCATGACGCGCCGAGACTGCACGAAACTCCAAAGGTCCGCGAATCTACTTTGACACCGATGCTTTCCGTGCTTGTCTTTCCGCTAAAAACCGGACACGCTCGGCGCCAACAAACTATTCGACCAAGACTTTTTGAACCAGGAATGACCATGGGAACATCGCACGTATCGCGTCGGGCAGCCATCGCCCGCGCCGGCCTCCTGGTCGGAGGCGCCTGGGCCGGCCTTTTGCTGCCGGCCGCTTCGCAAGCCGCCGAGGGCGCAGCGCCCGTTCGCAACGGCACTTTTTCTTTTTGTCTTAATACCGGCACGATTCGCGGACAGAAACTCGGTTTGGTGAAGGAAATTGAGGTGGCCGCGCAGGCCGGTTACCAGGGCATCGAACCGTGGGTGGAAGCCATCGACACGTATGCCAAAACCGGCGGATCCTTGAAGGACCTGCGCAAGCGCATTGGCGACTTGGGTCTGACGGTGGAAAGCGCCATTGGTTTTCCGGAATGGATTGTCGATGATGACGCCAAGCGGGCCAAGGGAATGGAGCAGGCGAAAATTCAGATGGATCTCGTCGCGCAAATCGGCGGCAAGCGGCTGGCCACGCCGCCGGCGGGCGCCACGAAAGAGCCGGGGCTGGACCTGCTCAAGGCCGCCGAGCGTTATCGCGCCCTGCTGGAACTGGGCGATCAGATGGGCGTGACGCCGCAATTGGAACTGTGGGGGTTTTCCAAAAACCTGCATCGGCTGGGTGAAGTCATGTTTGTGGCCATCGAATCCGGACATCCCCAAGCCTGCGTTCTCGCCGACGTTTTCCATATTTACAAGGGCGGCTCGGATTTCAACGGCCTAAAATTATTTGGCTCCACGACGATCCAAGTCTTCCACATGAACGATTATCCCAGCGATCCGCCGCGGGATAAAATCAACGATAGTTTTCGCGTCTTTCCCGGTGACGGGGTGGCGCCCCTGACGCAGATTGTGCGCCATCTGCAAGCCGTCGGCGGACCCAAGGTGCTGTCGTTGGAACTCTTCAACCGCAAGTACTGGGAACAGGACGCCCTCGAAACCGCCAAGGCCGGCTTGGAAAAAATGAAAGCGACGGTGCGTGCGGCGGTGGGATAACCCGAAGCGCTAGGGCCGGCGCGGCGGCGGATTGGTGCCCGGGGGACTTTCTTCAAAGCGAATGATCGTCTCATCCGGCTTGGCGTAGCCGAGGCTTTCGCGGGCCTGGCGCTCGACGGTTTTCGGATCATGCTGCAAAGCGTCGATTTCCGCCTTCAGTTTTCGGGCCTGGGCGTCATCCGTCCGAATCTCCCGGTTGATGCGCAGGATTTCTTTGCGCATGCGCTCGTTGGTTTGCACCACCGGCCAGTACCAAGCGGCCACTCCCATGAGACCCGCCACGATCAGCAAAAAGACGATCGTCCGGGTGAGTTTGCCCCAAATGCCAAGATCAACGTTCATTTAGCCAGATTGCGCCCATGCGCCACCAAAGTTTTACGGCTAAGAGGTTAATCCGCACCCCACCAAATGCAACCGTGAATCGGCACACTTCGATGGCAAGCATTCGGGACGCGTTCTTTCCCGCCGCGGTCATGGCTGGCAGTCTCCGGTTCGTGCGCGCGAGAGCCACCTCGATTCCGCGTTTGACATGGGTCAGCGAAGTCGGGACTTTGATCACGTCCGCTTTAATGAATCATGCATAAGCTGGCACAACTGGATCATCAGTATCTTTGGCATCCGTTCACGCAGATGCGCGACTGGCTTAAACAGGAGCCGATCCTCATCGTTTCCGGTCAGGGAGCTGTGCTGCGGGATGTCCAAGGCCGGAAGTACCTGGACGCCAACGCCTCCATCTGGACCAATCTGCATGGCCATCGGCACCCGCGGATCAACGCCGCCATTCGTAAACAATTGAACACCATTGCCCATTCGTCGGCGCTCGGACTGGCCAACGAACCCGCGTCCTTGCTGGGCGAGAAGCTGGTCTGTTTGGCCAATCCGGATTGGCTGACGCATGGCCAGGCGGGGGACGCGGTCGCAACGGAACCATTATCCAGAGTCTTTTTTTCGGATAACGGTTCGACGGCCCTGGAGGTTGCTCTCAAATTGGCCTATGAATTTGCCCGTCGCACGGGCCGCAGCCGGAATCCCAGGTTTCTTTCACTCGAAGGCGCCTATCACGGCGATACCGTGGGAGCGGTCAGCCTGGGGCATATTGACCGGTTTCACCAGGCGTACGCCGGACTCTTGTTTTCTTCCGACAAAGCGATGGCGCCCTATTGTTACCGCTGTCCGCACAACCGCGCCAAGCCTGAGCGCGCGGATGCGCGCGAATACCGCCGGTGTCGCTGGGAATGCGTGACGGCGGTGGAACGAAAATTTGCCGCGCAGCAGCGCCAGGGTAATCCGTACGCGGCCATGGTGGTGGAACCGCGCATCCAGGGCGCCGCTGGCATGGTGCCGCAACCGGACGGCTGGTTGCGCCGGGTTGCCTCGGTGGTGCGCGGGCACGGCGCGCAGTTGATCGCCGATGAAGTGATGACCGGTTTTGGCCGGACGGGGCCGCGCCGGCTGGTTGGCGAACCAACGGCATCGGAAACCGCGAAAAGCCGGCGGCTGGCACCCGCCTTCTTTGCGTCCCACCAGGAGGAAGTGCAGCCGGATTTTCTGGCTTTGGCCAAGGGGCTCACCGGGGGGTATTTGCCGATGGCGGCCACGTTGACCACCCAGGCGGTTTTCGACTCGTTTTTGGGCGAATACGAAGAATTTAAAACCTTTTTTCACGGGCATAGCTTTACGGGCAATCAACTGGGCAGCGCCGCCGCGCTGGCCAGCCTCGAGGTGCTGCAAAGCCAGGGTTGCACCCGCCGGCGTCAGCGGCTCGAGACGGGGCTGGCGGAAGCATTGCGCAAGCTCTGGGATCTGCCTCAAGTGGGGGATATCCGGCAGGTGGGACTGGTGGTGGGCATTGAACTGGTGAAGGATTGGCGACGGCGCGCGCCTTTTGATTTGCGTCAACGCGCCGGTATTCGAATCTGCGAAGCGATGGCGCGGCGGGGCGTCCTCACCCGGCCGGTGGGCAATGTGATTGTGCTGATACCACCCTATTGCACCACCGGGGAACAGGTTGAGCAAATGGTGGACGCGGTGTATCGCGCGGTGGTGGAAACGCTTTAGGCGTCTATCGCCGCGCGACAATATAAAGTACGGCCGTACTTTATATTGTCGCGCCCGGTTCGCGGTTTCCAGACCCCCCTGTGGCCTAACGAAAAAGGCGATTGGAGAGCTACAGCGAGAGCGCCCTTGACTGGGCTTTCGTTGCGCCCGGACGGGCACTCCGCGGTAGCAGAACTTGGCGCCTTGGTATTCCGGCCATAGACCCGTGGCGGGCTTTTCTATTGCTTCCATCCGCGCCCAACCTAACATTCTCCACTATTCCTCGTGCCACATGAGCAGCGGACCCAAATGAGCCGGTTTAAAAAATACGATCTAAACATATCCACAGTGGTCTTCCTGGGTGGTCTGGGCGCATTCTTCGCCATCTTCCTGTTCTACCCGGTGAGTTTCATGCTCAAGGAAGCCTTCCGCTCCGAAGGCCAGTTCACGTTGCGGTATTTCGGTTTGTTGCTGGCCAGCCCCCTGCAGCGAGAATCGCTGGCCAATAGTTTTCTGCTGGCGGCTCTGACCACGCTGTTGACCACGCTTTTGAGTCTGCCGCTGGCCCACTGGATGACGCGTTACGATTTCCGGGGCAAGACACTGTTGGGCGGACTCCTCCTGGTCCCCATGATCATGCCGCCGTTTGTGGGCGCCATCGGCCTGCGCCAGATGCTCGCTAAATTCGGCTCGGTGAATCTGCTGCTCATGAAGTGCGGCCTGGTTTCGACGGCGCATCCGATCGACTGGCTGGGTCAGGGAGGATTCTGGGGCATCGTTGGGCTCCAGGTCCTCAACCTGTACCCGATCATGTTCCTGAACGTCTCCGCCGCGATGGCCAATGTGGATCCGGCCTTGCGCGAAGCCGCCCAAAACCTGGGTGCGAGCGGCTGGCGCTTGTTTCGCACCATCACCTTGCCCCTGATTCTGCCCGGCTATTTCGCCGGCGCAGTGATTGTTTTCATTTGGGCCTTCACGGATCTGGGCACGCCGTTGATCTTCGGTTTTTCGCGCGTCGTGCCGGTGCAGATCTTCGATTCGATCGCCGACCTGAACACCAATCCCATGGGGTATGCCCTGGTTGTCTTTGTGCTCGCCCTGACCCTGGTTTTATTTCTGGTTTCCAAAAAGCTTTTCGCCAGCCAACGATACGAAATGATGTCCCGGGGACACACCAGCGGCGCCAGCCTCCAGGCAAACAGACGGCAGACGCTCGGTCTCTGGCTCGTGTTTTCGAGCGTGATTGGCCTGGCGCTGTTGCCGCACGCCGCCGTGATCGTACAATCGCTTGCGGGCCGGTGGTTTTTCACGGTCCTGCCCAGCGATTGGACCCTGGGCCATTTCGCGGAGTTGGGGGGCCACAACCTAACGGTTTCGAGCATCCGCAACAGCCTGTTCTATTCCAGTCTGAGCGCGCTTTTGGATTTGGTGCTGGGTGTCACCATTGCCTGGCTCTTGACGCGCAAGCGGATTCCCCTGGCCAGTTTATTGGATGCGCTGGCCATGCTGCCGCTGGCCTTGCCTGGCCTGGTAATTGCCTTTGGATACGTGGCGGGATTCGACTTCAACATCAGTTGGCTCAACCCAAGGCAGAATCCCGTGCTGCTATTAGTGGTCAGTTATAGTGTGCGGCGGCTGCCTTACATCGTCCGGTCAGCCTACGCCGGTTTTCAACAAGCGAGTATTGCGTTGGAAGAAGCCTCGGCCAACCTGGGAGCCTCGCCGTTTCGCACCTTGCGCAAGATCACCTTGCCACTGGTAATGGCCCATCTCATCGCTGGCACCGTCTTGACCTTTTCCTTCGCCATGCTGGAGGTCAGCGACGGTCTCATCCTGGCCATGCGCGAACAGTATTTCCCCATCACCAAGATGATCTGGCAGCTCCTGGGGCGCATCGATCCCAATGCCTCAGGAATTGCCTGCGCGTTGGGCGTCGTTGGGATGGCCATCCTGACCCTGAGCCTGCTCATCGCCGCCAAGGTCATGGGCCGCAAAATGGGCCAATTGTTCCGGGCCTGACTCCTGGATCTGCCATCCCAATGCAGCGCCACCGCATGGTCC
>JADGRT010000222.1 GCA_017880715.1 Verrucomicrobiia bacterium
CCTAAGTCGCACGCCCGGCCGACTGGAAGTCGGCGATACAGCAGGTTGGAAACCTGCGCTACCAGGCAATGGCCGTCCGGCCGGTAAGGCTGCTTTTCAGACATGGGTCGCCAAGATGCGTGTAGGGTGCAGGCTCCGGCCAAGCCCCCATCTTCGGCCGGGAGAAAAAACCAGGGCTTTGCGGGAGCGTTTCTCTGCCAGTCCGCGCCCTGGTGGAATGGGGGATGCCCTGCAAAGTTTGCCGGGCGCCTACTTTTTGTTTGCCAGGATTCGGACGAGGCGTGTCTAATGACCGCTCATGGGTGCGCCATCGAACAGCCCGTCGTCGAATCAGACGGGCGCCCCGCCACTGAACCCGTCGGAAGCACGGGCGCGGGATTTTTTGGCTCAGGGCCGCTGGCGCAAGGCGCGCGATGAATTCAAAGTGCTCTGCAAAATCGATCGCGCCAAATACCTGCCCCTGCTCATCCAGGCCAACGTCGGACTGACGCGCGAAATGCTCGCCAAGGGGTTGGTGTCCGAAGCGCAACCGGTTCTCGCCTATCTGAAAACCATCGCGGCGCCGGCCGAACTCCAACCCCTGGAACTCGAATTCGCGCTCAAGTCCGGCGATGGCAGCCGTCAGATCGCTTGTTTCATCCCGCTGCTAACCGCGCCGAACGCGCAGCTCAGCGAGGATGAAAAAAGGCGCCTGGCCGACCGGTTAGTGGTGGCGTTTCAGCCGATCGAATCGGCGCTGCCAGACGCGGCTCGGCTGGCGGTTGAGGTGGGGGCCGTCCAGCAGGCGCTGCAAGCAGTGGCGGCGGAGCAATACGAGTCGGCGCTGACCGGCCTGCGGCCGCTGCCTCAGAGTTCGCTGGTGAGTCATTGGCGGTTATTTGTCAAGGGATTGGTGGCGTTTCATCAGGGCGACCGCGACAAGGCCGCGCGCTGTTTTCACGCCCTGCCGGCGAATTCGGTGCCGGGTCGGGCGCGTCTTTCTTACTTGGTTTGGCTGGGGGAGCCGCTGGTGCCGGGGAAAACCACCGCGCTCAGGGACGAGGCCGGCGCGACCTTTTGCCGGCTGGTGGGCGCGCCGGGGGCCGATCGATTGATCCGGGAGGCCGAGGGCCACTGGCGGGCGGCCCGGCCCTTCGAGATGTACCGGTTGCTGCGCAAGAACTTGGGCGGGTTTCCCTCCGAAGGTTTGGATTGGATGGGCACGCTGACGCGGTTTTGTTTTCACTGTTTATTTGTCCTGCCTTTCGAGGAGGCCGGCGATTATGCCGCGGCCCTCGACGAGCTAGCCGATGCGGGCAAGACCAAGAACGAGACGGAATTAAAGTTGATCCTCCGCGCGCTTTGCCTGTTCTATGCTAGGGGCGGAAGCCCCGAAATCTTAAACTCGCAATGGCAGCAGTTTATTGGGTTGGTGCATCACTCGAAGAAACCGAACCCCCGCCTGGCCGCAGTCGCCTACGATTGGCTCGGGAGCGTGCTGGCGAAACCGCCGGAAGGCCCGTCTCCCTGGAGGGCCGCCCAGAGACGGCCGGCATTTCTGTCGGAAGCCATCGAGGCCCTCCGTAAAAGCATCGAGTTGGATCCGGAAAACCTGGCGGCGCACCTGCACCTGGTCGAGGCCTATCGTTTGGGGCATAACCACAGCGAACGCAATCGGTTGCTGGATGACATGACGCAGCGCTTTCCTGAGAGCAAGGCGGTGTTGGTTTTGGCGGGGGGGCGCTGTCTCGAGCGAAAAGCGTATGCCAAAGGGGCGGGTTATTTCGCGCGCGCGCTGGCGTTGGACCGGTTGGATCCGGCCGTGCCCGACGCGCTGGTGACCGCGAAGTTGCTGCACGCCCAGCAATTATTCAAGGATCGCCGGCCCGACAAGGCGCGGCAATTGTTCGACGGGCTGGCCGAGTTGATCCTCGATCCGCCCGGCAATTGGGTGCGGAGCCGGTGGGCTCTGCAATTGCGGCGCGGGTTGCTGGAGCAGTTGCTCGGCGATGCCAGCCTCGCCGGGCCTTGGCTGGCCGAGGCGCGCGCGGCCAGTCCCAGCGTCGCGGCATTTCTCGTGTTCGCGCAAACGCTGGAGTTGCTTTACGCTCCCGGCCATAAATCCGAAGGGAGCTTCGAAAGGGAGTTTGCTCTTTTGTGTAAAAACCCGGTCAAAGGGAGCGAGGCGGTGGTTCTGTTGCGCCTTCACGAGTATTGGCAGCGTTGCGGGCAACCCGCCGCGGAGCAGCAATGTGAAAGAATGATCGATCGTTTTCTCCGGGCGGCAGCCAAAAGCGTGTTCCAGCGCGACGACTGCCGGCAGGTGGCCGAGCTCATTCGCCCGCATAGCCATTTTTCCGCCAGCCTCGCCGTTTGGATCAAACGGGGACTGAAACAAGATGCCCGAGATCCGCTGCTCCGTTTTTATCAATGGCAGCATCAAGCAGACGCTTTCACGACGCCCGGGGCAACTGGGTACAGACTCCAACCCCTCCTCGACGAGGCGGTCAGGCGCCAAGATGACCACGCCGGGAAACTGATTCGCAAGGAACTCGAAGCGATCAAGGCGCTTCCCCCGAGGCCATTGCCGCCCCCGTTTGAAGATGAATTTGAAGATGTTTTTTCCGAGGATCCGGGAATGGAAGGTGACGAATTTTTGGATAACCTGCCTCCGATTGGCCCCGAGGCTGATACGTTGACTAAAGCGATCATTGGGTTTTTACGCAATGCCAGCGAGGCTCAAATCAAGGAAATGCGTCGAACCCGCCCTAAAGACATGCCGGAAGCGGTGTTTAATATGTTGCTCGATGTTGCCCGCCAATCGTTGCCGCTGCCACCGCCACCCAAACCTCCGAATCAACCGAAGCCCCCACCCTGGGCCGACCCCAATCAGCTTGACTTGTTCTGAACATGAATCCTTACCTGGTGCTGAGCGTATCGCAGGCGGCCGATGACAAAACCATCCGGCAAGCGTATCTCCACGCCCTCAAAGGGGCCTCGCCCGATACCAACCCCATCCGCTTCCGCGAACTCAATCAGGCGTACGAGAAAATCAAAGATGAAACCTGCCGGAACCAATACTTTCTCTTCAATACCGATTGTCCCGGCGATTCCCCCGAGGATGCCTTTATCAAACACGTCCGATTGCAGGGAATTCCCAAACCGCTGGCCTGGGATTCCCTGAAGGAAATGCTGCGAAACTGCGCGAAGCCATGAACGACGACCCATTCATCCCCCCTCCGAACGACGAACCACCGTCATCGCCCGCCGCCGCCCAGCCATCCGGTTTCCCCGGTCCATCTGAAGCGGTCGATCCTATCAACCGGGATCTCCAGCCGACGTCATCCTCGCATCCATCCGCAGCGCCGGAGGCAGAGGACGAATTGGAGGAGTCGGAGGATTGGGAGGAAAGGGCCGCTGAGGAATTGGTGGACTGGAAACAGGCGATGCGCCGCGATTTTGAGGTTTGGCTGGATTCGATCAACGAAATCCCGGAGGCAGCGGAATCCGAGGACGATCCTGCCGCTCCGGATCTTTACGCTTTTTACGAGCAATTAGCGATCCTGAACACCGAGTCGCGCAAGGCCAACCGGCGCACCGTCGAGGCGTTCAGTCAATGGAGCGATCTGTTGGGCCATTTCGACCGTGATCTGCAATCGGTGCGGGAGCAATTGGCCCGCCTGCCCTCCGCCCAAGCCGGCGAGGAGTCGCTTTCGCGCCCGCATTGCCTGGTGTTGGTGGAACTCCTCGACCGCCTGCACCGATTGGCGCGCGCCTTTCAAGCCACGCCCGCCCGCTCTTGGTGGGGAGGCCAGGCGGCCTGGCGAAAGACCTGGGAGACCCAACGCCAGGCATTCGCGATTTTAGTGAGTCATTTCGAGGCCCTGATGACCCAGGAGGGAGTCACCCGCATCGACACCTCCGGTGGGGCCTTCGATCCCGCCCTGATGACAGCGGTCGCCACCGAAACGGATGCGGGGCGTCCGCCTTTTTCGGTCATCGAGGAAATTGCCGCCGGTTATCGGCTGCGCGGCGAATTGCTGCGTCCGGCGCACGTTAAAGTAACGATCCACCCCACCAACCCCATCCCCGCACTATGAACGAACTGATTGTCGGCATCGACCTGGGCACCACCAACTCGGAACTGGCCGTGGTTTTAAACGGCGAGATCAAGGTGATTCCCATCCACGGTAATCCGATCATGCCCTCCTGTGTGGGGTTGGATCCGGCGGGAAAATTGATCGTGGGCCAGGCCGCCAAAAACCAATTGATCGCCGCGCCGGAGTCCACCGTGCTGTCCATCAAACGCCGGATGGGCGAATCGGCCAAGGTGCGCTTGGGCGACCGCGAGTTTTCGCCCGAGGAAATATCCTCCTTCATTCTGCGCGAGCTGAAACAGGAGGGCGAAAAACAATTGGGGCGTCCGATCCACAAGGCGGTGATCACCGTGCCCGCGTTTTTCAACGAAAGCCAGCGCAAGGCCACGCAGGTGGCGGGGGAATTGGCGGGGTTGGAGGTGGTGCGCATCCTCAACGAACCCACCGCCGCTGCGCTGGCCTATGGCGCGGGCAGCACGGCCGGCGAAACCATGCTCGTATATGACCTGGGCGGCGGCACGTTCGATGTCTCGGTCGTCGTCGTCGAATCCGGCGTGGTGGAAGTCAAGTCCAGCCATGGCGACACCCATCTGGGAGGCGACGATTTCGATCAACTGCTGGTCGAGCACGCCGTATTCGAGTACAAGCAGGCGCACCACCTGGATTTGACGCAGGACGCCAAAACCCTGCGGCGGCTGAAGGTGGCCATGGAGCGCGCCAAATGCCAGCTTTCGGACGGACCTTTTGCCGTCGTACGCGAGGAGTATATCGACGGCCAGCACCACCTCGAACTCGAAGTTCAGCGGGAGCGGTATGAGACGATGATCGCACATCACCTGGAAAAGACCCTCACTTGTTTGCATCAGTCGTTGCAGGACGCCAAGCTCAGCCCGAAAGACATCAGCAAAGTGATGCTGGTAGGCGGGGCCACCCGCACCCCCTTGGTGCACCGGTTGTTGCACGAGCGAATGGGGCTCGAGCCGCGGTTCGAGATCAATCCCGATTTGATTGTGGCCATGGGGGCCGCGGTGCAGGCCGGCGTGCTGGCCGGAGAACAACGGCATTCGATCCTGGTGGATATCACCCCCCACACCTTGAGCACCAGCGCCCTGGAATCGTCCCAGGGCTGGGACCGACGGGTCGTGTGCGTGCCCATCATTCCCCGCAACACCCCTTTGCCGGCCAGCAAGGCCGAACTGTTCAACACCGTTATGGACGATCAAACGGAAGTGAAAGTAACCGCCTACCAGGGGGAAAGTCCGTTACCCGAGGAGAACACGCTGATCGGCGAGTTCCTGGTCGAGGGCTTGGGCCTGGTGCCCGCCGGCAACCGGGTGGTCATTCATTTCGATCTCGATCTGAATGGCATGTTGAAAGTAACGGCCTCGGAAAAACAAACCGGTTTATCCAAAACCGTCGCCATGGATACGCGCGGCAAGAGCGGACTCAACCTCGACGAAGCCCGGCGCAACATCGCCTCGCTGGTTGGAGAAACGGAGGACGCCGGCCCCGCTCTCGTCGGGGCGGATGACACGGACGCGGAGACTGCGGATGAGCAGCCGGAT